>JAEUOE010000221.1 GCA_016790885.1 Dechloromonas sp.
ACGGCCTGGAGAGTGGCGCGGCTTACTGGCACATGGTCGATCTGTTGTGGATCATCCTTTTCCCCCTCGTTTATGTGATGCGCTGATCATGGACATGCTGAAAAATACTGCCCACCGGGCCTGGCTGGTGTTGATGGTGGCCACCGTCATCACCTGGTATCTCGGCGAGGTCGGCGCGGCCGGCACCTCGGCCATCGTCGCCATGCTGGTCATCGCCTTCATCAAGGGCCGCCTGGTCATTCTCGATTTCATGGAACTGCGCGAGGCACCGCGGATGTGGCGCATTCTGCTCGAGGGCTGGCTTATACTCGTCTCCAGCCTGATTCTGCTTGCTTACTGGATTTCTCTCAAATGACCGATTTGCCCTTCTACGAACCCTCCGGCAATGAAATTTCGCTGTTCGAACACGCCTTCAATCAACACCTGCCACTCCTGATCAAGGGGCCGACCGGTTGTGGCAAGACCCGCTTCGTTGCCCACATGGCCGCCCGCCTGAAGCTGCCGCTGTACACCGTCGCCTGTCATGACGACCTGACGGCCGCCGACCTGGTCGGCCGCCACCTGATTTCCGACAAAGGCACCTACTGGTGCGACGGCCCACTGACCCGTGCCGTGCGCGAAGGCGGCATCTGCTATCTCGATGAAGTGGTCGAGGCACGCAAGGACACCACGGTCGTTCTGCACCCGCTGGCTGATGACCGCCGCATCCTGCCCATCGATCGCACCGGCGAGACGCTGGAGGCACCTGCCAATTTCATGCTGGTCGTCTCCTACAACCCGGGTTACCAGAATCTGCTGAAAGGCCTGAAACCCTCCACCCGCCAGCGTTTCGTGTCGATGAGCTTCGACTTCCCGAGCAGCGAGCGCGAGGTGTCGATCCTGATCGGTGAAACCGGTTGCGACGCCGATCTCGCCAAGCGCCTGGTCGGCATCGCCAAGGCCTTCCGCGCCCTGAAGGATCGTGATCTGGAAGAAGTCGCCTCGACCCGCCTGCTGGTCTACGCCGCAACCCTGATCAAGTCCGGCTTCGATGTATCGGCCGCCTGCCGCGCCGCCCTGGTCGAGACACTGACCGATGACCCGGAAACGGTCGAGGCGCTGATGGAAATCGTCAATGCCACGTTCGGACGCTGAAACCGGTTACGACGAGAAGATTCCCGGCCAGAATCTGGCCGTGATCGCCGAGTCGTTGTTTCTTGGCAATCTGCTCATCGCCCCCGGCATCTGCTTCGCTATCCTATTCTGGCTCTGGCTGCGTAACAAGGACGATGCACCGCCCCTCGCCCGCCAGCACCTCAAGCAAACGACCTATGTCAGTTTGTGGGGCGGCATCCTGATCATCGTCATCAGCGGCCTGTTCATCGCTCTGGGTGGCCTACACTGGGAATGGACCTGGGTGATCGTCATCATGTACTTCACCTGCATTCATTCCACACTGGTCATGTTTGGCGCCTATGCCCTGTCCAAGGCCCTCGCCGGACAAACCTGGCGCTACCCGCTGATCGGCCCGGCTGTCGACAACCCTCCTGCTGCATGACGAAACCCGCCTTGCAACGTGCCCGATTGTTGGCGCAAATGGGGTTCTTCACCCTGTTTACGGTCACGCCGATCTTCGACCTGTTCCGTTATGACCTGACGGAAAGGCATGCCTATTTCCTGACTATGCCGTGGCACCTCGGCATCGACGAGTTGATCGCCGGCACCGGGGATGCGAAGACCGCCGCCATCAACATCATCCTCTTCCTGTTCCTGCCCGTCCTCGGCACGCTGGGCCTGATCATCGGCATTGCCTGGAAATGGGGCCGCCTCTATTGCGGCTGGCTGTGCCCGCACTTTTCGGTGGTCGAAACCATCAACCGGCTGATGCTGTACGCGACCGGCAAGCATTCGGTATGGGACAAGAAGCAGACCCCGCCATGGGAGCCGGACGGCACGCCGATGCCGCGTGACTGGCGCTACTGGTTCGCCGTCGTCCCTGCCGCCATCGGATTTGCCTTTGCCTGGGCAGTCGTTGGGCTGACCTACCTGATGCCCCCCTTCCAGGTCTATGGCGGTCTGCTCAATTTCACCCTGCTGCGTTGGGAAGTCATCTTCCTGTGTGCTGCAACCACGGTACTCACCCTCGAATTTCTCTTCGCCCGCCACCTATTCTGCCGCTTTGGCTGCGCCATCGGCATCTTCCAGAGTTTTGCCTGGATCGTGAACAAGAAGGCGATGGTCGTCGGCTTTGACCGCAAGCGCCTGAGCGATTGCGCCAATTGCATGAAAGGGTGCGGCACGGCGGCCAACACCACACTGGCCCGCACCGCCCGGCATGAAGCCGGCGACCTGCCGGCCATTCCTGCCGCCGGCAGCGCCTGCGACGCGGTTTGCCCCATGCGTCTCAAGCCGCGCAACGTGAAGCGCTGGATGTTTGCCTGTACGCAATGCGGCCAGTGCATCTCGGCCTGTGCAACGACCAACCGGGACAACCCGAACGGCCAACTCCTGCGCTGGGTCAGCGGCAGCGCCGCCCAACGCAATGAAGCCGGTTTTTCGGCTTTATCAAACACCGACGAAGACGCCGGTGGGAAAATCTGAATCATGGAAGAATTCATCGGCAAGATCTGGCACAACTGGGTTACCAAGGCTGCGGGCGGTCACTACCCACAAGCCGCCGTCAAGCTGGCCGAGGTCGAAAAGACAGCCGGTATCCTGTTTCGTGCCTTTGGCGGCGACCCCGGACTGAAGGTGGCAGCCGCCACGGCCGAACAGCATGGCGCCCGGCGGCGTTGGCTGCAACGCCTGGCCGGCAGCAGCGAAAAGGTTTCGCAGGCTCGCCGCGATGCCGAAACCCTGCGCCTGCCACCGGAAATTGCCGCCTTCCCGGAAAAATCCCTGAATCGTGATCTCTACCTGTGGCTATCCGCCATTGCCGCCTGCGATATCGCCCACAATCGGCCCTGGTTCATCCGCAATCAACTGGCCGCCGCAGAAGCGTTACGGCGCTACCCCGGCCTGCAGCCGCGCTATGAGCGCCTGGTCGATGCCCACCTCGCCAACCGGATTCCGCCGGCCGAGATGTTGCCCGACGAGGCGGTCCAGGAAGAAGCCCTGCGCCAAGCCTTGCGCGTGCCGGGCAGCGTTGATGGCCTGCCACCGCTCAATTCGAAAAAATCCCGACCGCCCCAGCCGGTTCTGCTCTGGCTGATCGCCGCCGAAGAGAGTGCACCAGGGCGCCTGGCCGACCCCGACGAACAACTGCCGCCGGAAGGCAGCGGCAACCCGGAGGCCACCAAGGAAGCGCACAAGGCCGAGCAGGTCGAGACACCGGAGAACAAGAATCCGATGCTCGCCATGTTCCGTGCCGAAAGTTTGCCGACCTGGGCGGAATACGTGCGCGTCAACCGGGCCTACGACGAGGATGAAGACCCGAATGCCAAGGATGCCGCCAAGGATCTCGACAAATTGTCGCTGACCCGTGACGGCCAGACAGCCAAGTCGCGCGTCAAGTTCGACCTCGACCTGCCCTCGGCCGCCGAGGACGACACGCCGATCGGCCCCGGCATCGCGCTACCCGAATGGGACTACCGCAAGGCGAGCATGCAGGAAAAACACTGCCTGATCCAGCCGATGATCGCCCGCGATGCCGAGCCAGCCCAACTCCCCCCCGAACTGGCCGCCACCGCCAAGAAGCTGCGCGGTCAGTTCGCCGCTCTCGCCCCGCAGCGTCACTGGCTGAAGGCCCAGCCGGATGGCCCCGAACTCGATGTCGATGCCTGCGTCCGCAATCAAGCCGACCGCCACTCGGGACATACCCCGGATAGCGGCGGCTTCCTGGCACAGGCCCGCTGCGAGCGCGACCTGGCCTGCCTGCTGCTGGCTGACCTGTCGATGTCCACCGATGCGCCGATTTCCGACAGCCATCGCATTGTCGACGTCATCCGCGACTCACTGCTGCTCTTTTCCGAAGCGCTGACCGCTACCGGCGACCGCTTCGGCATCTACGGATTTTCTTCGCTGCGTCGCCAGAACATTCGGTTTCATCTGCTCAAAGACTTCGGCAAGCGTTACGACGCCGCTGCCCGGGGCCGCATTCTTGCCGTCAAGCCCGGTTATTACACCCGAATGGGTGCCTCCATTCGCCAATCAGCCAACATTCTCGCCGAGCAAGCCGCCAGCCGCCGACTGCTCCTGATCATCACCGATGGCAAGCCGAACGACCTGGATATTTACGACTCCCGCTACGGCATCGAGGATACCCGCATGGCCGTGCACGAAGCCCGGCGCATGGGCCTGACCCCATTCTGCGTGACGATCGACCGTGAAGCCGGCTCCTACCTGCCTTATCTTTTCGGCCCTGCCGGTTTCTGTGTCATCCGCAAACCGGAGGAACTGCCACGTCGCCTCCCCCTGCTATACGTGCAACTGACCCGTCAGTAACCTCTACAAAAGGCGTATTGCAAACGGAGTAGTCCTATGCAAATATCGGCCGTCCTAGTTCAGGCCACAGACCATGCACGGAAATCACCCGATCAACATAGAAGCACTGCTCACCCACATTCCGCTCTTCAACAGTCTGGCGCCGGAAGAAATATCCCGTATTGCCCGTAGCACCCGCGAAATCCACGCCAGCAAGGGTGACATCCTCTTCCACAAGGGCGACCCCTGCACCGGCTTCCATCTGCTCGTCTACGGCCAGATGAAACTGGCTTTCACCTCACAGCAAGGCAGTGAAAAGGTTGTCGAAATCCTTACCCAGGGGCAGAGTTTCGGCGAGGCCATCATGTTCATGGACAAGCCCTACATCGTCTTTGCCCAGGCGCTGACCGACTCCCTGCTGCTGCATGTCTCGAAGGCCGCCGTGTACGATGAACTCGAACGCGACCACAACCTGTGCCGAAAAATGCTGGCCGGCATGGCCATGCGCCTGCACCAGCTGATGACCGACGTCGAGTCGTATTCACTGCATTCCGGCAAGCAGCGCATCATCGGCTACTTGCTGCGCGAACTGCCGGAAAGCGACCACAATGGTGTCAACGTCGCGATCACCCTGCCCACCAACAAGGGGGTTATCGCTTCCCGCCTGAATCTGACCCAGGAACATTTCTCACGCATCCTGCACGAACTGACCGAACTCGGCCTGATCGTGGTCGAGGGGCGGAAAATCCACATTCCGAGCGTTGCCAAGTTGCGACAGCACGAAGGCTGAGTTGCCGCCTCCTTCCGACTTGAGAAAAACACCTCGGGTCGGATCAGTAAAAAAGGGCGATGGTTATCGCCCTTTTCATTTCCCGAGATGCGCCGAATGACTCAGGCCATCAACGGCACGATCAGCAAAGCCACCAGGTTGATGATCTTGATCAGCGGATTCACTGCCGGACCCGCCGTGTCCTTGTAAGGGTCGCCGACGGTATCGCCGGTCACGGCAGCCTTGTGCGCCTCCGATCCCTTGCCACCAAAATGGCCGTCCTCGATGTACTTCTTGGCATTATCCCAGGCACCACCACCGGTGGTCATCGAAATGGCGACGAACAGGCCGGTCACGATGGTACCGACCAGCAAACCGCCCAGCGCCTGCGGACCCAGCACCAGGCCGACCACGATGGGCACGGCGACCGGCAGGATCGACGGAATCATCATTTCCTTGATGGCGGCCACGGTCAGCATGTCGACGGCGCGGGAATAATCCGGCTTGGCCGTCCCCTCCATGATGCCGGGAATTTCCTTGAACTGGCGGCGTACTTCCATGACCACGGCACC
>JAEUOE010000265.1 GCA_016790885.1 Dechloromonas sp.
CAGGGCGTAGATGTTGTCGACCGGAATGTCGAAGAAGCCCTGGATCTGTTCGGCGTGCAGGTCCATGGTCAGCACGCGGTCGACGCCGGAGGCGACGAGCATGTTGGCGACCAGCTTGGCGGCGATGGGCACGCGCGAGGAACGCGAACGGCGATCCTGGCGGGCGTAGCCGAAATACGGGATGGTGGCGGTGATGCGGCCGGCCGAGGCGCGCTTGAGGGCGTCGACCATAACCAGCATTTCCATCAGGTTGTCGTTGGTCGGGGCGCAGGTCGATTGCAGCACGAAGATGTCGCGACCGCGGACATGTTCCTGCAACTCGACAGAGACTTCGCCATCCGAGAAGCGGCCGACATTGGCGCGACCCAGATCGACGTTCAGCTGCTGTGCAACGTCGGCGGCCAGCTTCGGGTTGGCGTTGCCGGTGAAGACCATCAGGCTGTTGTAGGCCATTTCCACATTCCTCCGGACTCTCAGCATGTGCATTGCATTTGTCCGCCACAATGAAAATCGGGCAGGCTTGTGACCTGCCCGAAGGAAGCTTGGCTGAGGAGGAAGGATTCGAACCTTCGAATGCCGGAATCAAAATCCGGTGCCTTGACCAACTTGGCGACTCCCCAGCGGGTTGCTCGAACGGGTTCGCGTTCAAGCGAGGCGCGAATAATACAGGAGACGTTTCCGGAAATCCAGCCCTTTTACTGAATTTTTGCCAGCGGATGTTCCGCCAGTCCGTCGGCGACCCAGCCGCGCAGGCCGGCCGGGAGGTCGGCCAAGGCGGCCTCGGCCGCGCTGCGCCGGGCAAAGCCGGCGAACACGCAGGCGCCGGAGCCGGTCATCATGGCCTGTGGTGCTTTCGTCTTCAGCCAGGCCAGCGCTGCGCCAACGGCCGGGAATTTGGCGCAGGCGACGGCTTCCAGGTCGTTGCAGCCCTGGCCATGGCGCCAGTCGGCCGGGCGGATGGCCGGCGTGTCGCGCTTCAGTTCGGGGGCGCCGAAGATGGCGGCGGTCGGGACGTGGGCATCGGGGTGCAGGACCAGGTAGCTTTCTGCCGGCAGGTCGACATCGGTGAAGGTTTCGCCGATGCCTTCGGCGAAGGTGTTGTGGCCATGTACGAAGACTGGCACGTCGGCCCCCAGGGTCAGGCCGAGCTGTTCCAGTTCGCGGCGACCGAGCCCGGTCCGCCACAAGTGGTTGAGGGCAAGCAGCACGGTGGCGGCATCGGATGACCCGCCACCCAGGCCGCCGCCCATCGGCAGCTGCTTGTCGAGATGGATGGTGGCGCCTTGCCGGCAGCCGGTTGCGTGCTGCAACAGGCGGGCGGCGCGCACGGTCAGGTCGCTGTCGGCCGGCACGCCGGGAATGGGCGTGGCGAGTACGATGTCGCTGTCTTCTCGCGGCATGAAGCGCAGGGTATCGGCGCGGTCGATGAAGCGGAAGACGGTTTGCAGCAGGTGGTAGCCGTCGGCCCGGCGGCCGATGACGTGCAGGAAGAGGTTGAGCTTGGCCGGGGCCGGCCAGGCGCTGTCCCAGGTCCAGTCATTCACGGCAGGGCTCTCCATTCCTCGATACGCAGCTTCAATTCGATTTCGCCGGGGCGGCTGATGTGGAGACGCGCCGGCAGGGCGTCCGGCCGGTTGTCGTCGTAGAAATAATCCACCTGCCAGCCGGCCTCGTTCAGCCTGGCCGGGCGGCCGAAGGGGTCTGCCTCGAGCCGGGCGTCGCCAGCGGCGCGGCCGGTCAGCCAGCCAGGCAGCCGGGCGACCGGCAGGCGAAGGCCGGTCAGGTCTTCGATCAGGGCATCCGGGTCGCTCGATTCGCTCTCCTTGCCATCCGCCGTGCGCAGCCGGGAGCGCTCCGGCGTGCTGTCGATTTCGGCCAGGCCGTAGCCGAGCGGGTTGGCGAGCAGGATTTGCTCACCGGCGGCGCGGTGCGTCCACGTCATGCGCCCCCCGGAGCTTTGACTGGCCTGCCCGAGGAGGGTGGCGCGCAGGGCGAAGCGGGCTTCCAGCGAGAAGTGGCGGATATCCTGCCGCGCCGGCAGGGAAGGGGGGGGCAGGCTGGCGCAGCCGGTCAGCAGGCTGCATGCCAGGCCCAAAGCCAGGGTGAGACGGGCGATCAAGGCAGCAGTTTCTTGACGGTACTGGCCAGGGTTTCGTTTTCCGGATGGGCCTTGTAGGCGTCCTTAAGGATGCGGCGCGCTTCGTCCTTGCGCTCCAGTGACCACAATACTTCGCCGAGATGGGCGGCGATTTCCGGGTCAGCCTTGAGGCGGAAGGCGTTCTCCAGGGTCTGCAGGGCCTCCGTCAACTTGCCCTGGCGATAGAGCACCCAGCCCATGCTGTCCATGATGAAGGGGTCTTCCGGAGCCAGGCTGAGGGCCTTGGCGATCAGGTCATGCGCTTCCGCCAGGCGCAGGTTGCGTTCGGCCAGCGAGTAGCCAAGGGCATTGAGCGCGTGGGGGTGGTCCGGCTTCAGGGCCAGCAGGTGCTTGAGGTGGATTTCGAGGATTTCCGGCTTGCCGATGCGTTCGGCCGTCAGGGCGGCTTCGTAGAGCAGTTCGGGATCGTTGGGCTGGGCGGTCAGGGCGCGGTCGAGCACGATGTAGGCATCGTTGTGGCGGCCGGCCTCGCGCAGCAACTGCGATTCGGCCAGGGTGAGCTGGGTGCGTTCGGCCGGGGTGCCGCCGCGCGTGTCGCGCAGCAGTTCGCGGGCTTCGTTCGCCTTGCCTTGCTGCATCAGGATCTGGGCGGCACGCGAGCGGGCCGGAATGTACTGTTCGCCGGCGGTGACCTGCTGGTAATGGGCGAGGGCGGCCTCCGGTTTTTTCTGCTCCTGATCCAGTTGGCCAAGGAAAAAGTGGATGGTGCTCTTGTCCGGAAAATCGGTCTTCAGCAGGTTTTCCAGCTGGTTGCGGCCGGTGGCCGTGTCGCCGTTCTGCAGGGCGAGCATGGCGACGGGATAGATCACCTCCGGATTGTCCGGGTTGTCCTTGACCAGGCGGTCGAAGTGCTGGCGCGACTCGGTGTAGCGCTTCTCGGCAATGAGCAGGCGGGCCAGGGTCAGGCGGGCTTCGCTGGCATTCGGGTGGTGATCGACGAAGTCACCCAGGCTCTCGATGGCCGTCTTGCCTGAATGGCGGGCCTGGATCTGGGCGCGGGCGATGGCGGCGGTTTCCCAGTCCGGGCGCAGTTGCAGCGACTTTTCGGTTTCATTGAGGGCGCGCAGGTTGTCGCCCGCATTGGCCGCCGCCTGGGCCATGGCGAAGTGCGCTTCGGGCAGGCTGTCGTAGGGGGCTGCCAGCTTGTCGACCAGGCTCTGCACGGCCTTCTTGTCGCTGATCCTGGCCAGCATGCGGTTCAGGTGCATCAGGTTGGAGCCGGCGTTCGCCTTGTCCTTATCGAGCAGCTGGGCGAGTTGTGGCGCCAGGTCGTCCAGGCGGTTGGCGAGGACAAGCAGGGAGGATTGGGTCTGTTGTGCCTTGACTGAATCCGGTTCGACGGAGATCCACAGCCTGGAAAGCTCCAGCGCGCGATCGTATTGACGCGTGAAACCTGCGATTTCGATCGCCCGGGCGATGACCTTGGGGTCGCGGGTGCGCACGGCGAGGTCGGACCAGGCGTCCGAGCCGAGCTTGGCATCGCCGCGCTGCAGGGCGAACTCACCGAGCAGGGCCTGGAACACGGTGCGCGCCAGCATGTCGCCGGCCGGTGCGGCAGAGCGCTTGGCAGCCGCCCGGGCCGGTGGGTCGCCGGCGGCCAGGATGGGGCCGCCATGGGTCAGTCCCAGGGCAAGGGTAAGGGCGGCGGCAATGAGCTTCGGTTGCATGGACGGCTTTCAATCAGGTTTGGTACGGGCGATGTGCGTTGGAACGCATAAAATCCGATTAGTTTGCGATGTTATTGGGGTTTGCCCGGAGGGACAAGCAATGCCGGAATTGCCGGAAGTGGAAGTCTGTCGGCGAGGTATCGCGCCGGAACTGGTGGGAGAGCCTATCGTCGGGGTGACGATCCGGGCACCGAAGTTGCGCCACGAAATACCGCGTGAATTGAGCGAACTGCTGCCGGGTTGCCGGATCGTGGCGGTGCGCCGGCGCGCCAAGTATCTGTTGATCGACTGCGGCAGGGCGGGGGTCGAGGGGACGCTGATCATCCATCTCGGCATGTCGGGCAACCTGCGTTTCGTGCCGCCGGATTTGCCGCCGGAAAAGCATGACCATTTTGATCTGCTTCTGCCGACACAAATCCTGCGCTTCGCCGACCCGCGCCGCTTCGGGGTCGTGCTCTGGCAGCCCGGCCCGCCGGATATGGCGGAGAGCCACCCGCTCCTGGCCAGCCAGGGGGTCGAACCCCTGTCCGACACCTTCACCGCGGATTGGCTATATGCAGCCATTTTCCGGCGCAGCGGGCCGATCAAGCCGACCCTGATGGACAGCCATCTGGTGGTCGGCATCGGCAATATCTATGCGTCGGAAAGCTTGTTCCGGGCAGGGATTTCCCCGCTGCGGGCGGCCAACCGGATCAGCCGGGCACGCTACGCGGTGCTGGTGCCGGCCATCCGCGCCACCCTGTCCGACGCGATTGCGGCCGGCGGCAGCAGTATCCGCGACTACGTGCACAGCGATGGCGGCGCCGGTTGCTTCCAGATTCAGGTCGGCGTTTATGATCGGGCAGGTGAGCCTTGCCTGCGCTGTGGCGGGGTGGTCAGACAAGTTCGCCAGGCCGGGCGAAGCACCTATTACTGCGCCGGTTGCCAGCATTAAAAGGCTTCTGCAAGCCCCTGTTTTTATGCTAGATTGATCATTCCGTTCGTGTTCTGGAACAACTGTTATGTCTCTGGTCGATCAATTTGCCGCCTATTCTGCCTGGCGTTCCCGTCTCGCCGCTCATGTCGGTGAGCTTCAGACTTGGCTGAGTCAGAACGAATTGTCCGATGCGCAAAGCGACCTGCGCCTGACGCAACTGCTCGAGCGGTTGCGCGAGGATCGCCTGAACGTGGCGTTCGTTGCCGAGTTTTCGCGCGGCAAGTCGGAGCTGATCAACGCCATCTTCTTTGCCGATTACGGCAACCGGATGCTGCCGTCGTCGGCCGGCCGCACCACGATGTGTCCGACCGAACTGATGTTCGACGCCAACAAGCAGCCGAGTATCGAGTTGCTGCCGATCCAGTCGCGCGCTTCCAATTCCAGCGTCAGCGAATACAAGCGCTTTCCGGACGAGTGGACCAAGGTGGCGCTCAATATCGAATCGCCCGATGCCATGCAGGATGCCCTGCGCCACGTCAGCGAAACGACACGGGTGACCCCGGAAGAGGCGGTCCGCCTCGGCTTCGAGGTCGGCGAAGGCCAGATCGAACTGTACAGCGTGGGTGATGATGGTCTGGTCGAGGTGCCGCGCTGGCGCCATGCAATGATCAATTTCCCGCACCCCCTGCTCAAGCAGGGCCTGGTCATTCTCGACACCCCCGGCCTCAATGCCATCGGTGCCGAGCCGGAACTGACCCTGTCGCTGCTGCCCAATGCCCATGCCGTGCTGTTCATCCTGGCTGCCGATACCGGTGTCACCCAGTCCGACATGGCAATCTGGCGCGAGCATATCTGCGGCGGTGGCATGGCCAAGCGGGGCCGCATGGTCGTGCTCAACAAGATCGACGGCCAATGGGACGAACTGAAGACCGCAGCGGAAATCGACGCCGAGATCCAGCGCCAGGTCGAAACCAGCGCCGACGTGCTGGAACTGCCGGCCAGCCAGGTTTTCCCGGTGTCGGCCCAGAAAGGCCTGGTCGCCAAGATCAACGGCGATGCGACACTGCTCGAACGGAGCCGCCTGCCGCAACTCGAAGCAGCGCTGTCCAAGGAGCTGATCCCGGCCAAGCGCGATATCGTCTGCGACAGTACGCAGAGCGAATTCGGCGATGTCAGCCAGCGCGTGCGCGGCCTGCTCGAATCCCGGCTGACCGGCCTGCGCGAGCAGCTGACCGAGCTGACCGAACTGCGCGGCAAGAACAAGGGCGTCGTCGAATACATGATGGGCAAGGTGCGCGCCGAAAAGGACGAGTTCGAATCCGGCCTGCAGCGCTACTACGCCGTGCGCAGCGTGTTCTCGACGCTGACCAACAACCTGTTCGGCCACCTCGGCCTGGATGTCCTGCGCCAGCTGACCCATGAAACCCGGACGGTGATGGAGGAGGCAGCCTTCTCCAAGACCTTGTCCGATGCAATGGCCAACTTCTTCGCCCGTTCGCGCGAAGCGCTCAGCAAGTCGAATGGCGAGATCGCTGAAATCCTGGCCATGATGGAAGCGGTATACAAGAAATTCGCCGTCGAGCATGGCCTCAAGCTCGGTTCGCCGACCAGCTTCTCGCTACTGCGCTACGAGAAGGAGCTCGACCGTCTGCAGGCATGGTGCAATGACCACCTGAACACCATGGTCAGCCTGCTGACGCACGACAAGAAGAACATTACCCAAAAGTTCTTCGAGGAAGTGGCGGTCCAGGTGCGCCGTGCCTTCGAGCATGCCAACCGCGATGCCGAAGTCTGGTTGCGTGCCGTGATGGCGCCGATGGAAACCCAGGTCCGCGAGCACCAGATCCAGTTGAAGCGCCGTCTGGAGAGCATCAAGCGCATCCACCAGGCGACCGATACCCTGGAAGACCGCATTGCCGAACTGGATAGCGTCGAGAAGAATCTGCTGCAGCAGATCGACGCGCTGGAAGAGATCATCACCCGCGTTCAGGAAATGCTGATACCGCTGGCCGACCGGGAGTTGCAGGCGGCAGCCTGAGCGGCCTTGAACAGGCGATAAAAAACCCGCGAAATTCGCGGGTTTTTCATGGGTGCGCCCAGCATGGGCGCACTCCTGCGGGTGGAAGTCCCGCCGTAAGTTGATCACGACGAACGAAGTGAAGCGCAACTGCATGAGGGTGACTGAGTGTGGGAAGGAAGCGTGGAGCGTAATCTGCGAGC
>JAEUOE010000237.1 GCA_016790885.1 Dechloromonas sp.
CCGCTCGACTTCATCGGCAAGTACATGCAGCGCTTCCGCGCCCCGCCGGCCAGCGGCCTGCCACGTTTTTGCGGCGGCCTGGTCGGCTGTTTCGGCTACGACACCGTGCGCTACGTCGAAACCCGCCTGACCCGCACCCACAAGCCGGACGAAATCGGCACGCCGGACATTGGTTTGCTGCTGTCGGAAGAACTGGCCGTCGTTGATAACCTGTCCGGCAAGCTGACCCTGATCGTCTATGCCGAGCCCGGCTTCCCCGGTGCCTACCAGAAGGCCCGTGCCCGCTTGAAGGAACTGCTGGCCAAGCTGCGTACCCCGGTCACGCTGCCGGCCGAACAGCCGGTGCATTCCGAGCCGGCGGTGTCCACCTTCGGTGAGGCCGCCTTCAAACAGGCTGTGCTCAAGGCCAAGCGCTACATTACCGAAGGCGACATCATGCAGGTCGTGCTGTCGCAGCGCATGACCAAGCCCTTCCAGGCCAGCCCGCTGGCCCTGTACCGCACCCTGCGCAGCCTGAACCCGTCGCCCTACATGTTCTATTTCGACTTCGAGGATTACCATGTCGTCGGCGCCTCGCCGGAGATCCTGGTGCGCCTGGAGGGCGAGCGGGTCACCGTGCGGCCGATTGCCGGCACCCGCAAGCGCGGTGCTTCGCCGGAAGAGGATGCCGCACTGGCTGCCGAACTGCTGGCTGACGAGAAAGAGCGCGCCGAGCACACCCAGTTGCTCGATCTCGGCCGCAACGACTGCGGTCGGGTCGCCCGCATCGGTTCCGTCAAGCTCACCGAGAACATGATCGTCGAGCGCTACTCGCACGTGATGCACATCGTATCCAACGTCGAAGGCAAGCTGCAGCCGGGCCTCGATGCCCTCGACGTGCTGCGCGCCACCTTCCCGGCCGGCACCGTGTCCGGTGCGCCCAAGGTGCGGGCCATGGAAATCATCGACGAGCTGGAACCGGTCAAGCGCGGCATCTATGCCGGTTCCGTCGGCTACCTCAGTTTCAACGGCGACATGGACGTTGCCATCGCCATCCGCACCGGCGTCATCAAGGACAAGAAGCTGCACGTCCAGGCTGGCGCCGGCATCGTTGCCGATTCGAATCCCGAATCGGAATGGCAGGAAACCCAGAACAAGGCCCGGGCCGTGCTGCGCGCCGCCGAGCTGGCCGAACAAGGTCTCGACACCCGCTTCAACTGAGCGGGGCCGGCATGTTCGCGCAAAAAAGCCGCTCATTCGGAGCGGCTTCTCAGGCTATCTTGACGAACGGTTCAGTCGGGCTGGTGCCAGGCCTCGTTGGCCGCCAGTTCCGGCGTCTGGCGGGCCGAGTAGGAACGCACGGTGCCCGATTCGAAATAGATGCGGGCCAGCAGTTCGGACAGCACGCCGGTGGTGATGAAATGCACGCCGGCGATCAGCGTGCCGATACCGACGATGAGCAGCGGCCGGCCGCCAATCGACTCGCCCAGCCCGAACTTGACCCAGGCCAGCCAGGTCAGCACCAGGCCAGAAATGGCGGTCAGCGCCAGGCCGATGCTGCCGAAGAAATGGCCGGGGCGGGCGCGGAAACGCATGAAGAAATAAACCGCGATCAGGTCGAGGATGACCCGGAAAGTACGCGAAATGCCGTACTTGGAAACGCCGGCCGTGCGGGCGTGGTGCGTCGTCGGCTCCTCGGCGATGCGGCGCGGCGTCGTCACCGTCGCCATCCAGGCCGGAATGAAGCGGTGCATTTCGCCATACAGGCGGACGCGCTTGATCACGTTGCCGCGGAAGGCTTTCAGGCTGCAACCATAGTCGCGCAGCTTGACGCCGGTCAGGCGGGCGATCAGGCGGTTGGCGATCTTCGACGGAATCTTGCGCAGGAACAGGCCGTCCTGACGGTTCTGCCGCCAGCCGGCGACCAGGTCGAGGTCTTCGTTGAGCAGGCGGGCGACCATGCGCGGAATGTCGACCGGGTCGTTTTGCAGGTCGCCGTCCATGGTCACGATTACGTCGCCGCGCGCCGCGTCCAGGCCGGCCTGCATGGCGGCGGTCTGCTTGTAGTTGCGGGTCAGCTCGACGACGCGCACGTGCGGCCCGTATTCCCGAACGCACTGCATGGCGCGATCCACCGTCGCATCGCTGCTGCCATCATCGACCAGCACCAGTTCCCACGGATGCTGGTAACCGGCCAGTGCCTCATGCACCCGCTTGACCAGCGGCGCGATGTTGTCTTCCTCGTTGTAGAACGGGACGACGATGGAGAGGCTGTGCGGCGGAATGGAGAGGGCGGCGGTCATAAACGGGTCCGGCGGGAAAGGGCGCATTTTAGCGTGAAAGCATGCCCCTTCGCCTGCCCGGCGTGTCGCCGAGGTAGAATTCATGACTAACCAAACAGGCAAGGAATCAACAGCATGCTGCTGATGATCGACAATTACGACAGCTTCACCTACAACATCGTCCAGTATTTCGGCGAGCTCGGGCAGGATGTCCGGGTGTTCCGCAACGATGCGATCACGCTGGCCGAAATCGCCCGGCTCAAGCCCGACTATCTGGTCATTTCCCCCGGCCCCTGCGCACCGGCTCAGGCCGGCGTTTCACTGGCCGCGATCAAGGAATTCGCCGGCAAGATTCCGCTGCTCGGTGTCTGCCTTGGCCACCAGTCCATTGGCGAAGCCTTCGGTGGCAAGATCGTGCACGCCAAGCAACTCATGCACGGCAAGGTGTCGCCCGTGCATCACAAGGACATCGGCGTCTTCAAGGGCTTGCCCAACCCGCTGACCTGCACGCGCTACCACTCGCTGGCCATCGAGCGCGAATCGCTGCCCGATTGCCTGGAGATCACCGCCTGGACCGACGATGGCGAGATCATGGGCGTCCGCCACAAGACGCTGGCCGTTGAAGGCGTGCAGTTTCACCCCGAATCCATCCTGACCGAGCGCGGTCACGATCTGTTGAAGAACTTTCTCGAGGAACACCAGAAATGACCCCGCAAGCCGCCCTGCAGCGCGTCATCGAGCACCGCGAAATCTTCCATGACGAAATGATCTCCCTGATGCGCCAGATCATGGGCGGCGAGGTGTCGCCGGTCATGATCGCCGCCATCATCACCGGGCTGCGCGTCAAGAAGGAAACCATCGGCGAAATTGCCGCCGCCGCCAGCGTCATGCGGGAGTTGGCGACGCCGGTCAAGGTGTCCTACGACAAGCATTTCGTCGACATCGTCGGTACCGGCGGCGATGCGGCCCATACCTTCAACATCTCCTCGACCTCGGCCTTTGTTGTTGCCGCGGCCGGCGGCAAGGTGGCCAAGCATGGCGGACGCAGCGTCTCCTCCAGTTCCGGTGCGGCTGATGTGCTGGAGGCACTCGGCGCCAACATCATGCTGTCGCCGGAACAGGTTGCCGCCTGTATCGCGGAAACCGGCTTCGGCTTCATGTTCGCGCCCAACCACCACAGCGCCATGAAGCACGTGGCGCCGGTGCGCCGCGAGATGGGGGTGCGCACCCTGTTCAACATCCTCGGCCCGCTGACCAACCCGGCCGGCGCGCCCAATACGCTGATGGGTGTTTTTCACCCCGATCTGGTCGGTATCCTGGTGCGCGTCATGCAGCGCCTTGGCGCCGAGCGCGTGCTGGTCGTGCATGGCAAGGATTGTCTCGACGAAATTTCCCTCGGCGCCGCCTCCCTGGTTGGCGAGTTGAAGGATGGCGAAGTCCGCGAATACGAAATCCATCCGGAAGATTACGGTCTGCAGATGCAGTCCTTGCGCCAGTTGCGCGTCGGCAGCGCCGGGGAGTCCCGGGAAGTGCTGCTCGGCGTTCTTGCCAACCAGCCCGGCGC
>JAEUOE010000019.1 GCA_016790885.1 Dechloromonas sp.
CATAATCGGTTTTCCAGCCGGCTGCGGTCAACGCCGAAATCGCGGCATTTTCCAGTTTGACCGTATCGGTTTCGCCGGCATGGATGGCGGTACGAATCTCGTTGAGCAGTCGGTAGAGGCGCGGCGCCTCGGCGCGCTCGGCTTCGCTCAGGTAGCCGTTGCGTGAGGAAAGCGCCAGGCCGTCGGCGGCGCGTACCGTTTCGCCACCGATGATGTCTATCGGCAAGGCCAGTTGCCGCGTCATGTTGCGGATCACCATCAACTGCTGGTAGTCCTTCTTGCCGAAGACGGCGGCTTGCGGCTGAACACAGTTGAACAGTTTGAGGACGACGGTGGCGACGCCGCGAAAGTGGCCGGGGCGGAATTCGCCGTCGAGGATGTTCTGGATGGCAGGCGGCTCGACAACGTATTCCTGCGGTTCCGGGTAAAGATCAGCTTCGGTCGGCGCGAACAGCACGTCGACGCCGGCGGCGGCCAGCTTGTCGCAATCGGCCTGGAAGGTGCGCGGGTACTTGTCGAAATCCTCGTTCGGGCCGAATTGCAGGCGATTGACGAAGATCGAGGCGACCACCGTGTCGCCGTGCGCACGGGCCTGTTCCATCAGGCTGATATGGCCGGCGTGCAGGTTGCCCATGGTCGGCACGAAAACGATGCGACCGCGTCCCTTGAGCGCCGCGCGCAGGTCGGCGATGGCGGAATGGATTTGCATGATGGTTTAAGCGGCGTAGGTGTGTTCGGGGCCGGGGTAGCTGCCGTCCTTGACAGCGGCGACGGCGCGGACGGCGGCATCGGCGATGCTGCCGCCGTCGGCCATGAAGTTGCGGACGAACTTGGCCTTCTTGCCCGGCGGGATGTCGAAGGCGTCGTGCAGGACCATGACCTGGCCCGAGCAGTCCTTGCCGGCGCCGATGCCGATGGTGATGATGTTAAGCAGGGCGGTGACCTCGGCGGCCAAAACGGCGGGGATGGCTTCGAGAACGATCATCGTCGCCCCGGCGTTCTGCAGCGCCAGGGCGTCGTCCTTCAGGCGCTGCGCTGCAGCTTCCCCCTTGCCCTGCACCTTGTAGCCACCCAGCGCATGCACCGACTGCGGCGTCAGGCCGACGTGGCCGCAGACCGGGATGCCACGGTGTACGAGGAATTCAACCGTTTTCGCCATGTCCAGTCCGCCTTCCAGCTTGACCATCTGGGCGCCGGCGGCCATCAGCGTGACGGCGTTGCGGAAGGCCTGTTCCGGCGATTCCTGGTAGCTGCCGAAAGGCATGTCGGCGATGATGAAGGGGCGATCCGAGCCGCGCTTGACCGCTGCCGTGTGATAGGCGATGTCGGCCACCGTGACTGGCAGCGTCGTGTCGTGGCCCTGGATCACATTGCCCAGCGAATCACCGATCAGCAGGCATTCGACGCCGGCGCCGTCGAGCAGGCGCGCGAAGCTGGCGTCATAGCAGGTGAACATGACCACCTTGTCGCCGGCGGCGTACAGCTTGGCGAGGTCGGCCTGGGTCAGGCGGCGGGTGATGCTTTGTGCAGACATGGCTTACGTCCGGAAAACGAAATAGACGGCGCCAAGGATACACAGCCCCGCCCACAGATAGTCAAGCTTCATCGGCTGCCCCATGTAAAAAATCACGAAGGGCACGAAGATGGTCAAGGTGATCGCTTCCTGCAGGATCTTGAGCTGGCCGAGATCCATTTCGGTATGGCCGATGCGGTTGGCCGGCACCTGGATCAGGTACTCGAACAGCGCGATGCCCCAGGAAACCAGCGCGGCGATCCACCACGGTTTTTCGTTCAGGTTCTTGAGATGGGCGTACCAGGCGAAGGTCATGAAGACGTTGGATAGCGACAGCAGGATCACCGTCTGCCACAGCACCGGCACTTGCAGGCCGAGTGCGGTCATGTCCGGGCGATGCCCTGGTTGGCGACCGCCGGCAGCCAGGCGGCGACGCTGCCGCGCCCGGGAATGGCGAGGTCGGGGGCGATTTCGGCCAGCGGATGCAGCACGAAGGCGCGCAGATGCAGGCGCGGGTGGGGCAGGGTCAGGCGCGGCAGGTCGAGCTCGATGTCGTTGTAGAGCAGCAGGTCGAGGTCGAGGGTGCGCGGACCGTTGCGGTCGCGGCGCACGCGTCCGAAGCGGGCTTCGAGGTCGAGCAGCGCGTCGAGCAGTTCCTCCGGGGGGAGCCCGGTTTCCAGCATGGCGACGGCGTTGATGAAGTCGGGCTGGTTCTTGAGGCCGACCGGCGCCGTGCGGTACAGCGACGAGGTGTGGATGACCCGGCTGTCTGCCAGGTTGGCGAGCGCAGCGAAAGCGGCGAGCACGGTGGCCACCGGATCGCCGATATTGGCGCCGAGGGCGACAAAAGCGGTGTTCATACGGGGCTGTTGCGGTCGACGCCGTCGGAAGCCGGTTTTTTGCGCCGGCGGCGACGTTTCTTGTCGCCGGCCTGCTCAGGTAGCAGCATTCGCGCCCGCTCTTCGCCATCGGCATCCTGGAAGCGCGTCCACCAGGTGGCCAGTTCCCTGTCGATTTCGCCGGATTCGGCGCGCAGCACCAGGAAGTCGTAGCCGGCGCGAAAGCGCGGCTGTTCGAGCAGGCCATAGGGGCGCTTGCCGGCGCGGTTGTCGAAGCGTGGCTGCAAGGCCCAGATGTCCTTGATGTCGCCGGCGATGCGGCGGGTGATGGCGAGCTTTTCGCCCTGCACATCGAGCACCGTGTCCATCGCCTGATACAGCGCCGGAATCTTCGATTCACCCTTGGCCTTGAGTTTTTCCCAATGCGCCAGCACTTCGTGCCAGAGCAGGGTGGCGAACAGGAAGCCGGGCGAAACGCCCTTGTTGCGGCGAATGCGGTCGTCGGTGTTGGCCAGCGCCAGCATCACGAATTTCTCGCCCATCGGCTGTTCGAGAATGACGTCGAGCAATGGCAGCAGGCCGTGATGCAGGCCCTCGTCGCGCAATTGGGTGATGCACTTCACCGAATGCCCGGAGGTCAGCAGCTTCAACATCTCGTCGAACAGGCGGGCGGCCGGCACGTTTTCCAGCAGGCCGGCCATCTCGCGGATCGGCGTGCGCGCCGCCGGGTCGATGATGAGGCCGAGCTTGGCTGCCAGGCGCACGGCGCGCAGCATGCGCACCGGGTCTTCGCGGTAGCGGGCGCGCGGCTCGCCGATCATGCGCAGGGTTTTTTGCTTGAGATCGCCGACGCCGTGGTGGTAGTCGAGCACCGCCTCGGTGGCCGGGTCGTAGTACAGCGCATTGGCGGTGAAGTCGCGGCGCGCGGCATCCTCGGCCTGTGAGCCGAAAACGTTGTCATGCAGCACGCGGCCGTGCTCGTCCTTCTTGGTGTCTTCGGCGAGGGCGCCACGGAAGGTCGTCACTTCCAGCGTTTCCTGCCCCATCATCACATGCACGATCTGGAAGCGGCGGCCGATGATGCGCGAGCGGCGGAAGTAACGGCGCACTTCCTCGGGCGTGGCGTCGGTGGCGACGTCGAAATCCTTGGGCTCGGCGCCGATCAGCAGGTCGCGCACGGCGCCGCCGACGACATAGGCCTTGTGGCCGTGGCTCTGCAGCGTTTCGCAGACGCGCCGGCTACCGCTGCTGATGCGGTCACGGGTGATGCCGTGGTTGGAGACAGGGATGACGGCCGGTTCGTGACGATTGGCCTGGGGTTTTTTGCCGCTGAAAACGCGGGAAATGAGTTTGCGGATCACTTGTTCTGGCCGAGGTGTGCGTATTGCACTGCAGAAAAATGCGGATTTTACCGCAAAGACATGATTTTCCAGCCCATTTCCCCAGCACGGGCGCGTAGCTTGTCATCCGGGTCGACGGCGACCGGTTTCGTGACCTTCTGCAACAGCGGCAGGTCGTTGTGTGAGTCGCTGTAGAAATAGCTGTGGTCGAAGCTGCCCCACCACAGGCCGAGCGATTCCAGCCAATGCTCGACGCGGGTGATCTTGCCGCCCTGGAAGGATGGCGTGCCGGTGGGTTGGCCGGTGAAGGCGCCAGTCGCCACATCGACCGCCGGAATGGTGCCGATCAGGTGCGGGATGCCGAATTCACGGGCGATCGGGCCGGTGACGAAGCTGTTGGTGGCGGTGACGATGGCGCACAGGTCGCCGGCGGCCAGGTGTTCAAGCACCAGGGTACGCGCCTTGACGGTCATGATCGGGCGAATGTGGTGCTCGACATATTCCTTTTGCCAGGCATCGAGTTCAGCCCGGCTATGGCGAGCCAGCGGCGCGAGCTGGAAGGCGAGAAATTCGTAGATGTCCAGCGTGCCGGCCTTGTAGTGCTCGTAGAACTGGATGTTCTTCGCTTCCTGCACTTCACGGTCGACGACGCCCTTGGAAATGAGGAATTGCGCCCACTCGAAATCGGAGTCGCCGGCGAGGAGGGTATTGTCGAGGTCGAAGAGGGCGAGGTTCATGCGGTGTGTTCCAGTGAAAGCAGTTCGCGCAGCAGGGGCAGCGTAACCGGGCGTTTTTGTTCGAGTGTGTATTGATCGAGGGCGACGACCAGCATCGACAGTGTGCGCATGTCGCGCGAGGCGTGGCGCAGGAGGTAGTTGATCATCTCCGGCGATAGCTTGAGGGCGCGTTCCTTCGCCTGGGTGGCGATGGCGGCGGCCTTTTCGGCGTCGGACAGCGGTTGGAGGCGGTAGATCAACCCGGAACCGAGGCGGGTGCGCAGGTCTTCGCGCAGGGGCAGGTGGGCTGGCGGTTGCGGGGCGGCGGTTAGCAACTGGCCGCCACTGGCCTTCAACTGGTTGAACAGGGCGAACAGGGCGATCTGGCCATCGGCATCGAGCGCATCGAGGTTATCCACAGCCAGTTGCTGTTCGGCCGTGATCTTCGCCAGCGCCGGGTTGACGGCGGCATCGACATAGGCAAAGCCGCTAGCCAGCAACAGGTGCGATCGGCCACAACCGGATTCGCCATGCAGGCAGAAGGCGGTGTCGGTCAGTTGGCCGGCCAGCCAGCCGGTCAACGCGGCCAGCGTTTCCTCGTTGCCGGCGGGGACGAAATTGTCCAGCGTCGGCGGGCTGTCGGGCAGCAGGTCGAGGATGAGCTGGCGCATGCGTGCGTTATTGCCAGCTGACCAGGCCGTAGTTCTTCTTGCCGCGGCGCAGGATGGTGAAGCGGCCGAACAGGCGTTCCTCGCCAGCGATCTGGTGGTCGATCGCATCGGCCTTGGCGCCGTTGATGGCCACGCTGCCGCCCTGGATGAAGGTGCGGGCTTCGGACTTGGACTTGGCCAGGCCGGCAGCGACCAAGGCGTCGATCAGGCTGCCGTTGGCGGCGTCGACTTGCACGCCGGGCATGCCGTCCTGGGCCAGTTGTTCGAGGTCGGTTTCGGTCAGGTCGGCCAGTTGGCCGGAGAACAGGGCTTCGGTAATGCGGCGGGCGGCCATCAGGGCGACTTCACCGTGCACCAGGCGGGTGGCTTCCTCGGCCAGGATGCGCTGGGCTTCCGGCTTGCTGCCGCTGGCCCTGTCGGTGGCTTCGATTTCGTTGATGCGGGCGAGCGGCAGGAAGGTGAAGAACTTGAGGAACTTGTAGACGTCGGCGTCCGAGGTGTTCAGCCAGAACTGGTAGAAGGCGTACGGCGAGGTCTTCTTCGGGTCGAGCCAGACGGCGCCGGACTCGGTCTTGCCGAACTTGGTGCCGTCGGCCTTGGTGATCAGCGGTACGGTCATGCCGTAGACCTGATGGTGGTGCATGCGGCGGGTCAGGTCGGTGCCGGCGACGATGTTGCCCCACTGGTCGGAGCCGCCAACCTGCAGCACGCAGCCGTGGCGCTTGTACAGTTCAGCGAAGTCGTAGCCTTGCAGCAGGCTGTAGGAGAACTCGGTGTAAGAAATGCCCTGGTCCTCGCGCACCAGGCGCTGCTGCACCGATTCTTTCTTGATCATGGCGTTGACCGAGAAGTGTTTGCCGATGTCGCGCATGAATTCGAGGCAGTTCATGCCGCTGAACCAGTCGTAGTTGTTGGCCATCAGCGCGGCATTGGCGCCGTCGAAGCTGAGGAAGGGCTCGACCTGGCCGCGGATCTTGCCGACCCAGGAGGCGATGACGTCGGGTGTGTTGAGCTTGCGCTCGGTGGCCTTGAAGCTCGGGTCGCCGATCATGCCGGTGGCGCCGCCGACCAGGGCGATGGGCTTGTGGCCGGCTTCCTGGAAGCGCTTGAGGATGAGCACCGGCACCAGGTGGCCGAGGTGCAGGCTGTCTGCCGTCGGGTCGAAGCCGCAATAGAGGGTGACCGTCTCCTTGGTCAGCAGTTGGTCGAGCGTTTCCGCATCGGTCAGCTGGGCGATCAGGCCGCGATCGTGCAGATCCTGAAGCAGGGGGGACTGGTACATTGCGATTTCTCCACGGGCAAGGCGCATCCGTCATGGGCGCCAAAAATTCGAACCCGCGATTTTAGCAGAGGCAGGGGC
>JAEUOE010000025.1 GCA_016790885.1 Dechloromonas sp.
GAACATGACCGTTGCCTTGACTTCATTATCCTTGTCGGAATGGTCGGCACCACCGGCCGGAGCCTTGAAGGTCAGGCGGACATAGAGGTTGTTGGCGTCGTAGGCGGCCTGCACGGTGACCGGATAGGTCATGGTCTTCGGCGCACCCTTCGGCTCCAGTTCCTTGCTGGCCAGACGCTTGAGGTCGAGGCTCAGCTTGCCGTCTTCAATGTGACAGCCGGCACAGGACTCACCCTTCTTCAGGCCGCTGGCACCGCTGTGCTCGCCCTTGCCCTGAATCCATTCAATGGGCGCAGCGCCCGGATGGAAAACGTGGATTGTGCTCTTGCCAACCTTGGCCCAGTCAGGCGCAGCGAAGGCCGCCTGCGAACCAAGGACCATGAAAGCGCCTGCTACGGCGAGGGATACGATTTTTTTTGTCATCCTGTTCACTCCGCGAAATTGATATGAGACAGCACGGTTCCTTGCGTGCGACCTGGTGCCGGCTCATATGCTAAGGGGGCTTGCGCCCCCTTAGCCTTGCCTAAAATCAAACTAATATCAGATTAGTAGATGTCGTGCTGGGTGTTATAGACGTTGAACTTGCCGGTCGGGGTGATCATCTTCGGATCGGTGATCACCTTCTTGACCTTCAGCGTAGCGTCGTCATAGACAACCACGGCGGACTGGTCAGTCTTGCCACCCCACAGGGAGATCCAGACTTCCTTGCCGTCAGCCGAGTATTCCGGATGAACGGCGCGCTTGACGGCCTTGGTCGGCGGCAGGCCGGAATCCTTGGCAACGTTCAGCACAGCCTTCGGCTTGGACAGATCGGCCATATCCCAAACGGCAACCGATTCGGCCAGATCCTTGTCCGGGTTCTGCGGTGCGTCAGCCCAGAAGTGCTTGGACTTCGGATGGGTCTTGACGAACAGGTTGCCCGGCACGTGCTTGATTTCCTGGACGACCTTCCAGTTGTACTCCTTGTACTTGGCGAACTTCTTGTCGTCGGACGGCGTGGAAATCAGGGTCACGACATCGGCACCAAGGTGACCGGTCGCCCAGACCGGACCAAACTTCGGATGCACGAAGTTGGCACCACGACCCGGGTGCGGGATCTTGGCGACATCGACCAGCGCGGCCAGCTTGCCGGTCTTGGTGTCGACCGCAGCGATCTTGTTGGAGGCGTTGGCCGCCACCAGGAAGTAACGCTTGGAAGCATCCCAGCCACCGTCATGCAGGAACTTGGCGGAAGCGATGGTGGTGGTCTTCAGGTTTTCGATGTCGGAGTAATCGACCAGCAGGATCTGGCCGGTTTCCTTGATGTTGACCACCCATTCCGGCTTGATGAACGAAGCGACGATGGAGGCAACGCGCGGTTCCGGATGGTATTCGCCATCGACGGTCATGCCACGGGTGGAAACGACCTTGCGCGGCTTCAGGGTGTCGCCGTCCATGATCACGTACTGGGGCGGCCAGTAGGAGCCAGCGATGGCGTACTTGTCTTCGAAGCCCTTGAACTTGGAGGTATCGACCGAGCGGGCGTCGAAGCCAATCTTGACTTCAGCCACGACAGCCGGTTTTTCCATCCACAGGTCGATCAGGCTCAGGCGACCGTCGCGACCGATAACGTAGACATAGCGGCCGGAAGCGGACAGGCGGGAAATGTGAACAGCATAGCCGGTCTTGACGATGGAACGGATTTCCTTGGTATCGCCGTCGATCAGGGCCACTTCGCCGGTATCACGCAGGGTGACCGAGAAGATGTTGTTCAGGTTGAAGTTGTTCATCTGCTTCTTCGGACGCTGGTCAACCGGAACGATGACCTTCCAGGAATCCATGGTTTCCTTGAAGCTGTACTCAGGCGGGACATCCGGCGTGTTCTGGATGTACTTGGCCATCAGCGCGATCTCTTCCTTGGTCAGGATGTCGTCGAAGTTAACCATGCCGCCATCGGTACCGTAACCGATGATCTTTTCCAGGCGATTCTGGCCCAGCTTGAGCGTACCGCCTTCGGTGACGTTGCCGTCCTTGTCCTTCTTCGACCAGTGCGGCTCAAGGTTCTTGCCGGTGGCACCCTTGCGCAGCACGCCGTGGCAGCCGGCACAACGCTCGAAATAAATCTTCTTGGCCTGTTCTTTCTCAGCCGCCGTCAACGCAGGCGCAGCCTTGTCGGCATCCTGAGCAAACGCGGAACCCATGGCAGCCGCCATGGCAGTCAATGCAAGCATCCCCACTACCGATTTTTTCATCTTTCCTCTCCTAGAACAAAAAAGTTCGCGTCCGACCCCCAACGCGATGAACGCAAGGTTGCGCCTCAAGCGAAACCCCATCCTTGATACTCATCAATCTTTTTTTTCATAAGAATTTCTTTAGATTCAGCGCGGTATAGTTATAACGAACTATACACATAATACCTTTTGCCTATATAACCCCATTTCCTTGATGCCTGCTATTGGCAGCCAAGGGCAGCCGCATTAGGATGGCCGCCCAAAGGCAGAGGGAACCAATGAACAATCCAACGCAATTGCAAGGCGGGAAGGTCTGGCTGGTGGGTGCCGGGCCGGGAGACCCCGATCTTCTGACCATCAAGGCTGCACGCCTTATCGCTCAGGCCGACACCATCGTCTATGACCACCTGGTCGGCAACGGCATCATGGACCTGGCGCGTAGCGACGCCCGGGTCATCTATGCCGGCAAGGAATCCTCCAAACACACCATGCCGCAGGGCGACATCAACCAGTTGCTGGTCGAACTGGCCCGCGAAGGTCTGTCGGTGGTTCGCCTGAAGGGTGGCGACCCGTTCATTTTCGGCCGCGGCGGCGAAGAACTCGAAACCCTGGCCGCTTCCGGCATCCCCTTCGAGGTCGTGCCCGGCGTCACGGCAGCAGCCGGATGCGCCGCTTACTCCGGCTTTCCGCTGACCCACCGCGACCACGCCCAGGCCGTCACCTTCGTCACCGGCCACCTCAAGGACGGCACGGTCAATCTCGACTGGGCAGCCCTGGCCCGCCCCTGCCAGACGGTGGTTTTCTACATGGGCATCGGTGCCGCTGAAGAGATCTGCCGGCAGATGATCAACCACGGCCTGCCTTCGCTGACGCCGGCCGCCGTGATCCGCAACGGCACGCAAGCCGACCAGAGGACCGTGCTGGCCACGTTGGGCACCCTGCCGCAACGCATTGCCGAATCGGGCATCAAGCCGCCGGCACTGATCGTCGTCGGCAGCGTCGTCGGCTTGCACGAGAAACTGAGTTGGTTCGAGAAGCAATGAAACGCCTGTGGCTGCTGGCGGCGCTTGTTGCCTCGCCGGCGGCATACGCCTACACGCCCGACGAATTGCGGGGCGACTGCCAGGCCGCCGAGGAAATGTACGCCCAGCAAAAGAGCAGCGATCCTTTCAAATCGATCCGTAGCGCCCGCTGTATTGCCTATGTCGCCGGTTTTGCCGATGGCTACGCGGTCAGCAATTACCTGGCCGAGCAAGTCAGCGTCAAACTCAATGCTTTCTGCCTGCCCAACGACCCGGATCTCTCAATGCGCCTGGTGCGCGCCGTGACCATCCACGTCGAGCGCGTGCCGCCCAACACCACCATGAGCACGGCCACGCTGGTCGCCGGCGCCCTGGCCAAAGCCTTCCCCTGTGCGGAAGCGCTTGAATCGAAGAAGTGATTCAGGGATAATCCGGCCTCCATTCGCCCCGATGGCGGAATCGGTAGACGCAGCGGATTCAAAATCCGCCGCCGAAAGGTGTGCCAGTTCGAGTCTGGCTCGGGGCACCAGTTATGACAAATCGGCTTTCCTGCGGGAAAGCCGATTTTGTTTATCAGGAACAAAAGCGGATTCCGGCCCATGTCGCTGACCGTCGACGACTTCGACTTCCCTCTCCCGCCCGAACTGATCGCCCAGCACCCGGCGGCCGAGCGCGCCGGCAGCCGCCTGTTGCACGTCTGCGGCGCGCAGCATGTCGACCGCCGGTTCGCCGACCTGCCAACCCAGCTCAAGGCCGGCGACCTGCTCGTCTTCAACGACACCCGGGTCATCAAGGCGCGTTTCTTCGGCGTCAAGGAAAGCGGCGGCAAGGTCGAGATCATGCTCGAACGCATCGTCGATGCGACGCATGCCATCTGCCAGATTCGCGCCAGCAAGGCGCCGAAGCAAGGTGGCAAACTGATACTGGCCGATGCCTTCACGGTCACCATGACCGGCCGGGCCGGGGCCGACGGCGACTTCTTCATGCTGGAACTGGCCGAAGCCGGCGATTTCTGGGAACTGGCCGAACAGTACGGCAAGCTGCCGCTGCCCCCCTACATCGAACACCCGGCCGAAGGCGCCGACGAAACTCGTTACCAGACGGTCTATGCCCGCCAGCCAGGCGCCGTCGCCGCACCGACCGCCGGCCTGCATTTCGACGAAGCAATGCTGGCCAGCCTGAACGCCATGGGGGTCGCCACCGCTTTCCTGACCCTGCACGTCGGGGCCGGCACCTACCGCCCGATGCGGGTCGAGAAGATCGCCGACCACCGCATGCACAGCGAACGCTTCGAGATTCCGCAAGCGACGGCCGATGCCATCGCCGCCACGCGGGCAGCCGGCGGCCGCGTCATCGCTGTCGGCACGACCAGCCTGCGCGCCCTCGAATCAGCCGGCAACCCCGACGGCACGGTGCGCATCGGCGGGGCCGAAACCGACATCTTCATCACGCCCGGCTACCGCTTCAAGGTGGTCGACCGCCTGATCACCAACTTCCACCTGCCGAAATCGACGCTGCTCATGCTGGTGTCGGCCTTTGCCGGCTATGACAACATCTGCGCCGCCTATGCGCATGCCGTGGCCGAGCGCTACCGCTTCTTCAGCTACGGCGACGCGATGCTGCTCGAACGCGCCGCCGATGCTGCCTAACGGTAGCTGGCGAAGACCCCCGCCCGCCCGTCACGGCTGACCAGCAGCACATCGTAGGGGTCGCGCCGGCCCTGATAGACAGGACCGTCCATACCCGGCGAACCGACCGGCATGCCCGGCACGGCCAGCCCCAAGGCCTTGGGTTTGTCGGCCAGCAGGCGCCGAATGTCGCTCGCCGGGACATGACCTTCCAGCACGTAGCCATCGACCAGTGCGGTATGGCACGAGGCGTAGGCATCGGGCAAGCCGAGCCGGCGACGGGCCGCGTCGGCACCCGTGGCAAAGACGCGCACGGCAAAGCCTTCCGCTTCGAGGTGCTTGACCCAGTCGCCGCAACAACCGCAATTCGGATCCTTCCACACATCGACCCGGGGCCTGGCGGGCGCTGCCCAGGCTGGTAAGGCGACCGTCGCCAACGCGGAGATCAGCAGACGGCGGCGGGATAGCGAGGTTTCGTTCATTGTTCTTCCTTTCCTGGCGATCATCAGTGAGCGACGGCACGGGCCTGCAGGGGCTTCTTGCCGAGCAGTTGAACCTGCAGCAGCAACTTGGCACCGGCGGCGTAGCTGCCCGCCCCCTCCAGGCGATTGCCGCCAGCCGGCTTCAGTTGAATGTCCTGTTTGTTCGTTCCGCTAAGGACGGTCAGTTTGCCGGTCGCCCCCACGGTATCGAGTGGCGCGCCATGGTTGGTGACGTGCACGACCAGTTTGCCGTCCCGGCCGACGACCTCGAATTGCGCCTCGCCGGCTTCGGCCACGACGCCCCCGAATTGCGGCTGGCCGTGCTCGGCATGCGCCAGGGCCGCGGTCGGCAGCCCGAGGGCAACCAGGAGGGCGGTAATCGGTAATACATGATGGGTTCGCATGTTCAGACTCCTCAAAAAAAATCAAAGCGCCTCGTCGCCACCTTCGGCGAGCAGGCGTTCCGCCGCTTTCCGGCCGAACAGCCAGAACAGGGCGGGGGTTACGAAGGTATCGAGCAGGGTCGAACTGACCAGCCCGGAGAAAATCACCACCGCTACCGGATGCAGGATCTCGGTGCCCGGTTGCTCGGCCTCGAAGAGCAGCGGCGCGAGTGCAAAGGCCGCGACCAGTGCGGTCATCAGCACCGGCGTCAGCCGTTCCAGCGAGCCGCGCACGATCATCGGCACGCCGAAAGCCTCGCCCTCGAAGCGCATCAGGTTGAGGTAGTGGCTGATTTTCAGGATGCCGTTGCGGGTGGCGATGCCGGCCAGCGTGATGAAGCCGATCAGCGCAGCGACCGACAGCGGCTGGCCGGACAGCCACAGGCCGAGCACGCTGCCAACCAGGGCGAGCGGCACGTTGGCCATGATCAGGCCGGCCAGCAGCGCCGAGCGGTAGCGGCTGTAGAGGACGATGAAAATCAGCGCCGTCGAGCCCAGCGCCAGCACAGCGATCAGCCGGGCCGCCTCCTCCTGCGCCTGGAATTGGCCGCCCAGGGTGATGAAATAGCCCTCGGGCAGCGGGAATTCGGCCACCGCCTGGCGCAGGTCGGCGACAACGGCGGACAGCGCGCGGCCCTGCACGTTGGCCGAGATGACGATACGCCGCCGTCCCTCGTCGCGGGTGATCTGGTTCGGGCCGTCGGCATCCTCGATGCTGGCCAGCCGGGACAAGGGGATGCGGCCGCTCGGCGTCTCGATCAACAGGTTGGCCAGCCCCTCCAGCGAACGCGCCGTCTCGGGCAAGCGGACGACGAGATCGAAGCGGCGGTTGCCTTCGACGATCTGCGTCACCACCTGGCCATCGACCAGGGTCTGCAGGCTGCGGGTCAGTTGCGCCGTCGAGATGCCGTAGCGGGCGGCGGCGTCGAAATCGACGCGCACCTTGATCTGCGGTGCCAGCACCTGTTTCTCGATGTCCAGATCGGCCATGCCGGGGATTTTCGCCAGCCGCTCGCGCAGCAGGCCGGCCTGCGAACGCAGGGTATCGAGGTCTTCGCCGAACACCTTGATGGCGATCTGCGCCCGCACGCCGGACAGCATGTGGTCGATGCGGTGGGCGATCGGCTGGCCGATGCTGATGCTGGCCGGCAGGTCGCGCAGGCGTTGCCGGATGTCGGCATAGACCGCCTCCTTCGGCCGCCCCTGCGCTTTCAGCTTGATATCGAACTCGGTGACGTGGACGCCCTCGGCATGCTCGTCCAGTTCGGCCCGCCCGGTGCGCCGCCCCATGTGATCGATTTCCGGCAAGCCGCGCAGCGCCTGCTCGGCCGCCCCGGCGACGCGGATCGACTCGGACAGCGTCACGCCCGGATTGAGGCGCAGGCCAAGGGTGATCGAGCCTTCGTTGAAGGGGGGCAGGAAAGTGGTCGGAAACAGGGGCACGGCCAGCACGGCCAGCACGACGGCGACGGCGGCCCCGGCGACCAGCCCTTTCGGCGAAGCGAGCACGGCTTCCAGCGTCCGCCGGTAATGCCCTTTCAACCAGATCACCAGGCGCGTTTCGCCATGCGCCTCCTTGACCAAGGCCGGCAACAGCAGCGATGAAAGCACCGGCGTGACCAGCACCGACACCGCCAGCGAAGCCAGGATAGCCACGATGTAGGCGATGCCGAGCGGCACGAACAGGCGGCCTTCGATGCCCGGCAGGGCAAACAGCGGCACAAAGACCAGGGCGATGATCAGCGTCGCGTAAACGATGGCGGTGCGCACCTCCAGCGAGGCGGCGATCACCGTCTGCCGCACCGAATACGCCTCGCCGCGCGCCGCCTTCTCCTTCAGGCGGCGCAGGATGTTCTCGACATCGACCACCGCGTCGTCGACCAGTTCGCCGATGGCGATGGCCAGACCGCCCAGGGTCATCGTGTTGATCGACAGCCCCAGCCACTTGAAGACGAGGATCGCCGTCAGGATGGACAAGGGAATGGCGGTCAGCGAAATCAGCATGGTGCGGAAGTTGCCGAGAAAGAAGAACAGCACCCCGGCCACGAAGAACGAGGCCATCAGCAGCTTCATCTGCAGGTTGCCGAGCGAGGCCTCGATGAAGTCGGCCTGGCGGAAGAAGACCTGCGGCGCGCTCATGCCGGCCGGCAGGCTGCCCTTCATGTCGGCCAGCGCCGCCTCCAGGCGCCGGGTCAGATCGACGGTATCGGCCGTCGGCTGTTTCTGGATGCTGAGGATGACGGCCGGGCTGGCCTCTTTCCCGTCGTCGAAGCCGCCATCGCCGCGCTTGATCGCCGCCGAGAAACCGACCTCGGCCACCTGGCGCAACAGGATGGGTTGCCCGGCCCGTGCCGTCAGCGCGACGTTCTTCAGATCCTCCAGCCGGGCACTGCGCCCGAGGTGGCGAATCAGGTACTCGCGGCCGTTGAGTTCGAGGAAGCCCCCCGAGGTGTTGGCGGCGAAACCGCGCACGGCGTTCTCGATCTGTTCCAGGCCGATGCCCAGTTCGGCCATCCGCCGCGTATCCGGCCGCACCTGGAACTGACGCACCTCGCCGCCGATCGGGATGACCTGCGACACGCCGGCAATCGCCATCAGGCGCGGGCGCAGCACCCAGTCGGCGTATTCGCGCGCCGCCTTGGGATCGGCCCCGTCGCCGCGGATGGGAATGGCGACCAGCATGATCTCGCCCATGATCGACGACACCGGCCCCATGCGCGGCACCGCGCCGGGCGGCAGGGTAGCCTCCAGCGCCGTCAGCCGCTCGCTGACCATCTGCCGGGCACGATAGACATCGACCTGCCAGTCGAAGGTCAGGTAGACGAAGGACAGCCCGGCGCTGGAAATGGAGCGCACGTTGGCGATACCGGGCAAGCCGCTCATCGCCGTTTCGAGCGGGAAGCTGAGCAACTGCTCGACTTCCTCCGGCGCCATGCCGCCGGCCTCGGTCATTACCGTCACCGTCGGCTTGTTGAGGTCGGGGAAGACATCGACTGGCAGGCGCGTCGCCTGCAAGCCGCCCCAGACCATCAGCACCGCCGCTGCGACCAGCACGAAGAGCCGGCTGCCCAGGCTTTTTTCAAGCAACCACTGGAACATGGCCGGTCTCCTAACGAATCTGCGCGATCAGGCTGGCGCCCTGCACCACCACCCGGTCGCCGGCCTGCAAGCCGCCGGTGACCAGCACGCGCAGGCCATCCAGCGGCTCGCGGCGGACTGCCCGCGCCGCAAACCGCTCCGGCGCCGTCTTGACCCAGACCACCACCTGATTGGCGGTGTTGCGCACCAGCGCGCTGGCCGGCAGGGGCAGCCCCTGCACAGTAGCCTTCAGCCTCACCTGCACCTTGACCGGCTGGCCGAGTGGCAAGGCCAGGCCAGCCCCGGCGGCATGATTCTCGAAAATCAAGGGCAAGGCCTGCTCGCGCAGGCGGCGCGGCGCCCCGACGTAGCTCAGCGGCACAACCTGCTCACCGACCACCACCGTCGCTGAGGCTACCTGGTCGAGCGGTATCGGATCGAAGGCGGTCGCCTCGACGTGCAGGCTATCCGGGTCGATGACTTCGAAAATCAGCTCCTTGGGTTCGACCACCTGGCCAACCACTGCATTGCTCGCTGCCAGCACGCCGCCGACCGGCGCCACCAGTGCCTCGCGGCCGGCCAGGCCAGCACCGACCGCGGCGATCCGCCCCTTCAGGCTGAGCACTTCGGTTTCGGCGGCATCGATTTCCTTCTGCGGCACCGTGTCGGCCAGGTCGCGCAAGCGCGCCAGCCGCTTTTCCGCCAGACCGAGCCCGGCCTTCAGATCGGCCAGGGTGGCCGCCTGATTGGACCGCTCGATGGCGCCGGACGCCGGTACCACCCAGGCCAGCACCTCGCCCTTCTTCACCCGACTGCCGGCCGCCGGCAAACCGTGCAGCCCGGCCGGCTCGATGCGCCCGGGCTGCATGGCCTGAACACGGCCGCCAAGGTGCGGATCCATGATCACCCGGCCGGGCAGTTCCAGCGAACGGGCAACCGTCTCGCTGCTCGCCTTGAGGGTCAACACGCCCATGCCGCGCTGCGCCGACTTGGGAATGAACACCGTGCCGTCAGCCAGGCGCTGCGGCTGGTTGCCGACGATGGGCGGCGCTTTGTCGGCATCGCCGTGATCGTGCCCCTCGTGGGCAAGACTCGCGGTGGCCAGGCTGGCGCACAGCGCAAACATTCCTAGCTGGCGCTTCATGGCTGGACTCCTGGCGCCTTGCGGCGTCGCCACCACAGCACGCCGATCAGCAGGCCGCCGAGCACCGGCAGCCAGCCAAGGGAGCGCGTGCTGACCAAGGGGTGATCGGCTTCGTCGGCATGGACATCCAGGCTTGCCGTCAGCAGGTCGCTGTCGTCGCCCACCAGCAGGGTCAGCGCCAGGGCGTGTTCGCCCGGTTGCCGCAAGGCTTTCAGCCAGCCGGCATCGGCGATCAGGTAATCGCCCTGCTCTGGGCGAAACCGGGCCACCTGCGTCTGGCCGTTGGCCTCGACCTCCAGCCGGGCATCGAGCACCGGCGCATTGCTGTCGGCGCGGTCAATAAACCAGACCAGGCCTTCGTCGGACAAACGGCCCACCGCCTCGAAAGCCTCGCTTTCGGCCACCGCGACCGGCATCGGCGCCAGCCCCTCGGTGGCCCCGACAGTCGCCACCCATACCGCCAGCAGCACGCTGGCCATGGGCAAACGGAAACGCTTCATGTCATTCATCTCTTTGCTCCTCATTCCGGCAACAGCCCCAGGCTTTGCCGCCACTGCGAAATCCCTTGCGCCAGGCCGATACGGGCCCGCATCAAGGCGCGCTCGGCCTCGACCGCTTCGGCTTCGATGCGCAGCCGGGTTGGCAGGTCGCTCTCGCCCAGGCGAAAGGATTTGTCGTAGAAACCGCGGTTTTCGCCGGCCACCCGCGCCCGCTGTTCGGCCGCAGCCAGTTGCGCCCGCGCTGCATCGACCTGCACCTGCGCCAGCGCCGCCGCACGCACCAGGCGCTCGCGTTCGCGCTCCAACGTGGCGGCCGCCTCGATGGCCTCGGCATTTGCCTGGGCAATACGGGCGTCGTGGCGCGGCCCGCCGCCAAATGGAATGCGCACGCCGAGCACCCAGGTTTGCTCGTTCAGCGCATCACTGGCCGGCTTGTCGCGCCGGGTGGCGATGGTCAACTCGGGATTGGCCCGGCTCTGCACCCGCGCCAGCTCGGCGTTGCGCCGCGCCACCTCCCCGCGCCCCTGCAGATCGCTGAGCACCGCATGCTCACCGGCCGGGGCGAGCGGTTCCGGTTCGGCCACCGGCGGCTCCTCCGCCGCCGGGAGTCCGGTCAGGCTTTCCAGGCGGTAACCAGCCTGCGCCGCGCCAGCCCGGGCTTCGGCCTGCGCCGCCCGGGCCTGGGCCAATGCCCCTTCGGCCTGGTTGAGGTCGGCGCGCGCCAGGTCGCCGGCCTGATAGCGGCGGGCGACATCGTCGCGCAAGCGCCGGGCAGCGGCCTCGCGACCGTTGGCCAGCACCGCTTCGTTCTGGCTCAGTTGCCATTGCCACCAGGCATCGCGCAGGGCCTGTGCCAGCTGCAGACGCAAGGCGGCCTGCCGCCCGGCCAGGGCGCCTTCGGCGGCCGCCGCCAGTGCCTGGGCGCCGTTGCGTTCGCCCGGCAGCCAGAGCGGGATGGCCACGCCGACATCGACCTCGCTGGCACCCTGGTTGCGATTGAAACGGTCGCTGCGCAGTCCCAGCTCCAGACTGCCGGGCGCCGGGGTCCACCGATCGGCGGCGGCAGACTGGGCGCTGACGGCGCGCTGACGCTCGCCTTCCGCCAGGGCAGCCGGCTGGCGCGCCCAGGCTTGGGCGAATGCCGCCGCCAAGGGTGTGGCGGCCTGCGCCAGGGGCGCGGCCAGGCAGCCGACCAGGCTGCCGATGACAAGGGGTGCGATGCCGAAAATGCTTCGCATGGGATTTCCTCCGGTTGCAATCCATGGACAACCGGCGGCATGCCGCAGCGACCGATCAGGTCGCTAGAGAATCAGGGAAAGGACAGGCAGGCCGCCGCGCTCAGGCAGCAGCTCGGGGCGGGCGTTCGAGCCCTTCGGGGGTGCGCGAGGAGAAACGAACCGCGTGGTCGCTCGGCAGGACAGCACTCTTGCCGGCCTGCGGCAAGCCGGGCGTCGTGCCGACGCCGCCCAGCAGATGACCGAGCACATGCCCGGGACAGCAATGATGGTCGCCCATATCGTCATTCACGGCCGCGTCGTGGTCGTGACAATCGCCGTGCGCCTCCTGCCCCGGCGCCTCGTCGTGCGCCATGCCGGCGACGGGGACGTGCGCTTCCGCAGCCGACACCGACTCCCAGCCAAATTTCGGCGAGAGCACGGTGAGCAGCATGACCATCACCAGGAAGCGAAGCGCAACACGCATCGGAAGGATTTTCAACGAGACGAATGCCGCAAACTATACAATCTCGCACCGCTCGAGAAAACAGCTGTTACATAAACGCCACATCAAACCATGCATTTTGAACTGATCACCACCGACGGCGCCGCCCGCCGCGGCACGCTGACCCTGAACCACGGCGTCGTCCAGACCCCCGTCTTCATGCCGGTCGGCACCTACGGCACCGTCAAGGCCATGACGCCACAATCGCTGAACGACATCGGCGCCCAGATCTGCCTGGGCAACACCTTCCACCTGTGGCTGCGCCCGGGCATGGATGTTGTTCACGCTCACCAGGGCCTGCACAAGTTCATGAACTGGGACAAGCCCATCCTCACCGATTCCGGCGGCTTCCAGGTCTTTTCGCTGGGCGCCCTGCGCAAGATCACCGAGGAAGGCGTCAAGTTTTCGTCGCCGCACGATGGCGCCAAGCTCTTCCTGTCGCCGGAAATCTCGATGCAGATCCAGCACGTGCTGAATTCCGACATCGTGATGATCTTCGACGAATGCACGCCCTATCCGGCCACCCACGAGGAAGCCGCCAAGTCGATGCGCCTCTCCATGCGCTGGGCGCAGCGTTCGCGCGACGAGCACAACAAGCTGGAAAACAGCAACGCGCTGTTCGGCATCGTCCAGGGCGGCATGTACGAAGATCTGCGCGACGAATCGCTGGCCGGGCTGGATAACATCGGCTTCGACGGCATGGCCATCGGCGGCCTGTCGGTCGGCGAGCCGAAGGAAGACATGGCGCGCATCCTGGAGCACGTGGCGCCGAAGATGCCGACGCACAAGCCGCGCTACCTGATGGGCGTCGGCACGCCGGAAGACCTGGTGTTCGCCGTCAAGCGCGGCATCGACATGTTCGACTGCGTGATGCCGACGCGGAACGCCCGCAACGGCCACCTGTTCACCCGCTTCGGCGACATCAAGATCAAGAACGCCCGCTTCAAGACCGATACCGGGCCGCTCGATCCGTCGTGCAACTGCTACACCTGCACCCAGTTCAGCCGTGCCTACCTGCACCACCTCTTCCGCTGCGGCGAAATCCTCGGCGGCATGCTGAACACCATCCACAACCTGCATTTCTATCAGGTCATCATGGCCGAGATGCGCGCCGCCATCGAGGCCGGCACGCTGGACCAGTGGTCGGCGGCCTTTGCCCGCGACCGTTCGGCAGGCCAGTGATAGAATCCCTCGTTTCGTTTTCAAGCAATCCGGAGTTACACCCATGATCAGTCTTGCCCACGCCCAAACCGCCGGCGCCGCCGCCGACCCGACCGGCGGATTCATGCAGCTGCTGCCGATGATCCTGATGTTCGTCGTGCTGTGGTTCCTGATGATTCGCCCGCAGATGAAGAAAGCCAAGGAACACAAGGCCCTGCTCGCCGGCCTGGCCAAGGGCGATGAAGTCGTCACCCAGGGCGGCATCGTCGGCAAGGTGACCAAGGTTGGCGAAAACTACGTTTCCGTCGAAATCGCCGAAGGGACCGAAGTCGTTGTCCAGAAGCCGTCGATTGGCCTGGTTCTGCCCAAAGGCACGCTGAAGTCGCTGTAATCACCCCAGAAGGCGGCCGCTGGCCGCCTTCTTCGCTTTAAAAGCCACCATGAATCGCTATCCCCTCTGGAAGTACATCACCGTCGCCCTCGCGCTGGTGCTTGGCTTTGTCTACACCTTGCCCAATTTCTTCGGCGAATCGCCGGCGGTGCAGGTTTCCAGCGCCAAGGCCACGCTCAAGGTCGACCAGAAGACGCAAAACCGCGTCGAGGAAGTCCTGAAGTCGTCGAATATCACCCACGACGGCATCCAGCTCGATTTCAACGGCGTAAAGACCCGCTTCAAGGACACCGACACCCAGCTGAAGGCCAAGGACATCCTGGAAAAGGCTTTCAATCCGGATGCCACCGACCCGCAATACGTCGTCGCCCTGAACCTGCTGGCTGCTTCGCCGCAATGGCTGACCTCGCTCAATGCGCTGCCGATGTACCTCGGTCTCGACCTGCGTGGCGGCGTGCACTTCCTGCTCCAGGTCGACATGAAAGGGGCGTTGACCAAGCGCCTCGACTCGACCTCGGCCGACCTGCGCACCGTGCTGCGCGACAAGAACCTTCGCCATGGCGGCGTCAATCGCGAAGGCGAGCGTATCGTCATCAAGTTCCGCGATGCCGACACGCAGAACAAGGCACGCATCGCCATTTCCGACAGCCAGCCTGACCTGCAGGTGGTCGAGGCCGGCGACGCCAGCGAACCGCGCCTGATCGCCACGCTGAAGCCGCAGGCCCAGCAGAAGATCGGCGAATTCGCCCTCAAGCAGAACATCACCACCCTGCACAACCGGATCAACGAGCTCGGCGTCGCCGAGCCAGTGATCCAGCAGCAGGGCCAGGATCGCATCGTGGTCCAGTTGCCAGGCGTGCAGGATACCGCCAAGGCCAAGGACATCCTCGGCCGCACCGCCACCCTGGAAATCCGCCTGGTGGACGACTCGACCGGCGCACTCGACGCTGCCCTGGCTGGCAATCCGCCGTTCGGCACCGAGGTGTACACCGAGCGCGGCGGCCAGCCGCTGCTGGTCAAGAAGCAGGTCGTCCTCACCGGCGACCGCCTGACCGACGCCCAGCCCGGCTTCGACAACCAGACCCAGGAGCCGGCCGTGCACCTGACGCTGGATGCCGCCGGCGCCCGCATCTTCAAGGATGTGACGCGCGAGAACGTCAACAAGCGCATGGCCATCCTGCTTATCGAGAAGGGCAAGGGCGAGGTGATCACCGCCCCGGTCATCCGCACCGAGATCGGTGGCGGCCGCGTGCAGATTTCCGGCCGCATGACCACGGTCGAGGCCAACGATACCGCCCTGCTGCTGCGCGCCGGTTCGCTGGCCGCGCCGATGGAAATCATCGAGGAACGCACCATCGGTCCGTCGCTCGGCGCCGAGAACATCCAGAAGGGTTTCCACTCGACGATGTGGGGTTTTGCCGCCATCGCCGTGTTCATGATCATTTACTACCAGATGTTCGGTGTCGTCTCCGTGCTGGCCCTGGCCTCCAACCTGCTGTTCCTGGTCGCCATCCTGTCGCTGCTCCAGGCCACGCTGACCCTGCCCGGCATCGCCGCCATCGCGCTGACCCTCGGCATGGCCATCGACGCCAACGTGCTGATCAACGAGCGGGTACGCGAGGAGCTGCGCGCCGGCATGCCGCCGCAGGCCGCCATTTCGGAAGGCTACGAGCGCGCCTTCGGCACCATCCTCGACTCCAACATCACCACCCTGATCGCCGGCCTGGCCCTGCTCATCTTCGGCTCCGGCCCGGTGCGCGGCTTCGCCGTGGTGCACTGCCTGGGCATCCTGACCTCGATCTTCTCGTCGGTCGTCGTCTCGCGCGCCCTGGTGAACCTGATCTACGGCCGCCAGAAGAAACTGACCAAGGTCGCCATCGGCCAGATCTGGAAACCCGGCGTCGCAGCCGGTTCCCAGAAATAAGGAGTAACGGAAATGGAATTTTTCCGCATCAAGAACGACATTCCGTTCATGCGCCATGCGCTGACGTTCAACATCATTTCGTTCGTCACCTTCATCCTGGCTGTCGTCTTCCTGTTCACCAAGGGCCTGCACCTGTCGGTCGAATTCACCGGCGGCACGCTGGTCGAGGTGAAGTACGAACAAGCCGCCGACCTCGAGAAAATCCGTGGCGCCCTCGGCAAATCGGGCTTTTCCGACTACTCGGTGCAGAACTTCGGTTCCTCGCAGGACGTCATGATCCGCTTGCCGCTCAAGGGCGAGCAGAACACCTCGCAGCTGGGTGAAGCGATCATGAAGTCGCTGGCCACCGAGGCGCCCGGCGCTGCCCTGTCGCGTGTCGAGTTCGTCGGCCCGCAGGTCGGCAAGGAACTCGCCGAGAATGGTGCCATGGCCCTGCTGCTGGTCATCATCGGCATCGTGATCTACCTCGCTTTCCGCTTCGAGTGGCGCTTCTCGGTGTCGGCCATCATCGCCAACCTGCACGACGTGATCATCATTCTTGGCTTCTTTGCCTTCTTCCAGTGGGAATTCTCGCTGTCGGTGCTGGCCGCCGTGCTCGCCGTGCTCGGCTACTCGGTCAACGAGTCGGTCGTCGTCTTCGACCGCGTCCGCGAAACCTTCAAGAAGGTGCGCGGCCTGACCACGCCGCAGGTGCTCGACCACGCCATCACCAGCACCATCAGCCGGACCATCATCACGCACGGCAGCACGCAGTTGATGGTGCTCTCCATGCTGATCTTCGGTGGCGAAACCCTGCACTATTTCGCCATGGCCCTGACCATCGGCATCTGCTTCGGCATCTACTCCTCGGTCCTGGTCGCCAGCCCGCTGGTCATGTGGCTGGGCGTATCGCGCGAACAGTTCGTCGCCAAGCAGAAAAAGGCAGTCGAAGGCGCCAACGAGGACGGCGCCGTGGTCTGAGCCTTGCGGCAGCCACCCTGCAAAAAGGCCACCGGATGCGGTGGCCTTTTTGCTTTCCGGCGTCGGGCAAGCTACAGCGGCGCCCGGTCGATGGCTGACAACGCCTCATTCACCGCGAAGATCTTGCCATTGACCGGCGTGATGCCGAAGGACTTGAGACGCGCCGTGTGCATGGCCAGATAGGCTTCGGCACTGGCACGATCGGCGAACAGGTAGATGCCGCCCGCTTCCCCGGTCGCCGGGCTCTCGGTCCAGATTTTCCAGATCAGCCCCGGCTCCCCCGCGATGGATTCGGCCAGGCCGCGCATGGCCTCGCTCATCGCATCGCCCCACGGGCCGCCATAAGGGAAATCGACTTGCAGCAGAATACTCATGATGTTTCTCCTTGAATCCTTACCAGCTGGGCGTTTCCGCAGCAGGCGGGGGTGGGGGTGGCTCCGGCAACCAGGCGCCACTGGCACCATAGACGGCCGCAGCAGCAAACAGCAGGGCGACGAGCAGGGCAACGATGCCGCCGCCGGTCGCCGACTCGCCTTCGCCGTCGTCCTTCCAGCCGGTCAGCATGGGCTTGAGCAGTTTCTTTTTCTTGACGTGGCCATAGAAGGCGATGGCAGCGACGTGCAGCACCACCAGCGCGATCAGAACGTTGGCCAGCAGATGGTGCAGGCCGCTCAGGCGGTTGCTCCAGTCATTGCCGACCAGATCGTAGAGCGGGCCGCGGAAGGCGATGTCGTCATTGGCCACCAGGCCGGTCAGTAACTGCACGCCCAGCACGCCCAGCAGGCCGAATACCGACAGTGCGCCGAGCGGATTGTGGCCTTCACCGCGCCACTGCCCGGACAGATAAGCCTTGATCCTGCCCGGCGTCGGAAAGAACTGGGCGAAGCGGGCATAGGTCGAGCCAAGCAGCCCCCAGGCCAGGCGAAAGGCAACCAAACCGACGATGGCCAGGCCGATTTTGCCGTGCCAGTCGATCCACTTGCCACCCACCTGACCACTGATGACCGCAGCGGCCACGCACAGGACGAGCGACCAGTGAAAGAGCCGGGTGGGCAAATCCCACAGGCGTATACGTTTGCTGTTCATAGGCAGATTTCTTGTTGTTAAAAAAACAGGCACCCGCAGGTGCCTGTCCTTGGGCGATCTATGCGGCTTGGCCGGTTCAGCGCTTGGCCTTGAAATCGTCGTGGCAGCCCTTGCAGGTACCGCTCAGCTTGCCGAGCTGGTTGCCGACAGCAGCGGCATCGCCGCCGGCTGCGACCTTGGCCATTTCGTTGGCTTCACGAACGAAATCGGTGGCGACCTTGCCCATTTTTTCCTTGTCGGTCCAGATATTGGACTTGGCGCGGGTTTCTTCCCAGCCCTTGCCCTTGTCGGTACCCGGCAGGTAGAGCGCGCCCATGCCGGAGTTGGCGATGGCCTGGATGGCGTTGGCTGCCTTGATGACTTCTTCCTTGTTGAAGTTGCCGCCTTCGACGTTCATCTTGATGCGCCCCATGTTCCAGGCCATGAAGCCATAGCCGGACTGACGGAACTTGATGGCATCTTCCGGCTTGACCTGGGCCATGGCCGAGCTGGCGAGGGTAGCGGCAAGAAGCGACAGCAACAGTTTTGATTTCATCTTTTTTCTCCGTGGTTAGGACGGTTGATCCGTCGAAATATAAGCACTTGATTATAGCGACTCAGGTGAACCGCCGGACAAACGAAAGTTTGATTCTGCAGCGCAGCACAGCTTAATCGCAAGCCTGTTTCAGGCGTATGGCAGGCGTGGAGCGATGCCTGTCATGCCGAATGACTTTACCAGAAATGCAGTGCGTCAAATATTCGTCATAAACAGCCCCGAACGCCCCTTCCCGGGCCTGAAAGATTAAATCCGGCGCTCTTGATAAATGTGAAAATCGGATTGTTAAAACATCTATAAATTACGCACACTATTACCAATTGGTAAGTTAACGCCCTGCTGGATCCGGGCTCTCTCCCTTGTCGAATGCACCAGAGCACGAATCTGCCCGGACCCGGTTTATTCATCGTCGATCGTTTGCTCAAACGGTCGGGGTGGATATTCATGCTGCTCGCCCTGCTCGCCGGATGTGCCTACTACCTGCTGGCCAGCCAGACGAACGACGAACGGGCCAGCGCGGCGGAGATCAACCTGGCCGGGCGTCGGCGCATGCTGTCGCAGCGCATCGGCCTGCTCGCCAGCCAGTTGCAACTGAACCCGCGCCCGGCGGACGTCGCCGATCTTGAGCACAGCGCGCGGGAAATGGCCCAGATCCATCGCCTGCTGCTCGACGGTACGCCAGACCGCCGCATCCGCCCGCTGCCTGATAGCCTGCGCAGCGCCTTCGATGCGCCGGATGGCCCGCATGCAAAAATCGCGCATTTTCTCGATTTGGCCAACTCGCTGCAGACGCTACCGACCGACAGCGAAGCCTTCCGCAACACGCTGGAACAGATCGTCAGCCTTGGCCGGGGCGATGTGCTGATCGCGACGGACCGCCAGGTCAGCGATTATCAACGGCTGAGCGAAGCCAAGAGCGACGCCCTGCGCTGGCAGCTCTGGCTGGTCTTCATCGCCGGCCTGGCATTGCTCGCCTATTCCGCACTGCGCGTGCTGCGGCCGCTGATCATGCAGGTGCGCGCCGCACTGGCCGAACTGGAATCGTCCGGAGCAGCCCTGCGCCATGCCATGGCCGAGAACCGCCTGATTCTCGACACCACCGACGACGGCATGTTCGGCGTCGACCAGGCCGGGCGGATCCGCTTCATCAACCCTGCCGCTGCCCAACTGCTCGGGGTCGAGGCCGACCGCCTGGCTGGGCAGGCCCACCACCCGGTCATTCTGGCCGATAGCGAGGGATGCCCGATCTGCGCCTGTCTCGAGCGGGGCGAACGGCAGAAAGTGGAGGCCGGGCGCTTTACCCGTCAGCAGGGAGCGGGGCAGCAGGATTTCGCCGTCGAATACTCGGTCGTCCCCCGCCCCGACGGTCTGGGTGCCTTTGTCTCGTTTCGCGACATCAGCGCACGGCAGGCCAACGAAGAGCGCGTCCAGCGCCTGCGCCTGCGCCTGGTCGATGCGATCGAAGCCATGGACGATGCCTTCGCGCTGTTCGATGCCGACGACCGGATCAGTCTGTACAACCTGCGCTTCACCGAGTTTTTCACCTTTTCCGGTGAACATGGCCCGCTCGGCATGCGCTTCACGGAGTTCATCCGCGGCGTGGCGCAGCAGGGGCTCTACGCCCAGCCGCCGGAAAACCTGGAGACCTGGCTCAGCGAGCGCCTGAGCGCTCACCAGCAGGCCTGCGGCTCGACCGAGATCGCCTGCGCCGACGGCCGCTGGCTACGCGCCACGGAACGGCGGACGCGGGAAGGTGGGACGGTGGTGATCTGGTCCGACGTCACCCACCTCAAGCGCGCCCTGATCACCGCCGACCATGCCAGCCGCGCCAAATCCGAATTTCTCTCGCGCATGAGCCACGAACTGCGCACCCCGCTCAACGCCATTCTCGGCTTCACCCAGGTCTTGCTGCGCGGCGACAGCAGCAATCTGGAAGTGCAACAGCGGGAATACGTCGATTACATCGAACAGGGTGGCCGCCACCTGCTCTCCCTGATCAACGAGGTGCTCGACCTGTCGGCCATCGAGGCCGGCAAACTGGTGATCGACATCGAGGATGTCAGGCTCGCCCGCTTGATCGACGAATGCCTGACCCTCGTCTCGCCCCTCGCTGCCGGCCGCGGCATTCGGATGCAGCACGACATACCGCCGGAACTGACGGTACGCGCCGATCGCAAGCGGCTCAAGCAGGTGGTCATCAACCTGGTTTCCAATGCAATCAAATACAACCGCCCGGATGGCGACGTGCGCATCACCTGCAGCCGCGCCGACGGCCGGTGGCGCCTGGGTGTCCATGACACTGGGGCCGGCATCGCGCCCGAACAGGTCGACCGCGTCTTCCGCCCCTTCGAGCGCCTGGCAGACGAGAATATCGAAGGAACCGGCATCGGCCTGGCCATCACCCGCCGCCTGGTCGAGTTGATGAGCGGCAGCATCGGCTTCGCCAGCCAGCCGGGCGAAGGCAGCTGTTTCTGGATTGAACTGCCCTCCGCCGATGTTGCACCAGCGGCCCCCACCACCGGCGCCGAGAGCGCGGCGAATCGTCCGGCGAGTGCGCCCGTCACAGCACTGCCGCTTGGCAAGACGCTGATTGCCGTCGGCCTCGACACGCAAAGCTCGGGCATGCTCGAACTGATCTGCCGCACGCTCGGCAATACCCACCTGCTACCTGCTGCCGACGCCGCCAGCGCCCGGAGCAGCCTGGCCCAGGTCGATTGCCTGGCCATCCTTGCTCCGCCATCGGCCCTGGCTGCACTCCACGAAGGCGTGGCGGCGAAACACCCCCGCCCGGCCCTCATTGCGCTGGCCGAGGCTGGCGAGGTGGCAGAAAAACAAACCGCCGACACCAGGGCCGATTACTGGCACCCGCTACCGATCAACCCGCGCCAGCTGGCGCGCATCCTAAGAGAGTTGACGCATGGCAACTGAGCATCTTCACTGTCTCGATCCCGAACAGTTCCTCGCCGCCCGCATCGTCGCCGTGGACGACCAGCCCGGCAATATTCGGCTGCTCGAAGCCCTGCTCGGCGACGCGGGCTATCGCCACCTGACCGCCCTGACCGATCCGACCCTGGTACTCGAAACCCTGGATACCCAAACCGTCGATCTGCTCCTGCTCGACATGCGCATGCCGGTGCTCGATGGGCTGTCCGTCCTCGCCCTGCTGCAGGATGAAATCCATCGCAACGGCCTGCAGGTCATCGTGCTGACCGCCGAGACCGAGCGGGACTCCCGCCTGCAGGCGCTGGCCCGGGGGGCGCGCGACTTCATCACCAAGCCCTTCGACAACGAGGAATTGTTGTGCCGCATTCACAATGCGCTGGAAACCCGCTTCCTGCACCTCGACCGGGCGAAAGAAGCGGAGCGGCTGGAAGCCATGGTGCGCGAACGGACGGCGCAACTGGCGGAAACCCAGTTCGAGCTGGTGCGCTGCCTTGCCCGTGCCGGCGAGTTTCGCGACAGCGATACCGGCTCGCACATCCTGCGCGTCTCCATCGGCTGCCGCATGCTGGCCGAGGCTGCCGGACTGTCAGCGCACCAGGTCGAACTGATCCGCTACGCCTCGATGATGCACGACATCGGCAAAATCGGCGTCGCCGACCGCATCCTGCTCAAGCCGATGAAACTGACGCCGGAAGAGTTCGAGGAAATCAAGACGCATTGCCAGTACGGGGTCGACATCATCGGCAACCATCCGGCCGACGTGACCCAAATGGCACGCGACATCGCGTTCACCCACCACGAATGCTGGGATGGCCAAGGCTACCCGCGCGGGCTGCACGGCGAGGAGATTCCGATCGCCGGCCGTATTACCGCGATTATCGACGTCTACGATGCCTTGACGTCCAGCCGCCCCTACAAGGCGGCGTTTTCACCAAACGAAGCGCTGGCCATGATTCGCGAAGGTGCCGGCAGCAAGTTCGACCCCAGTCTGGTGGCGAACTTCCTGCTCATTCACGACGCCCTGCGCCAGCAACTCGACGCCCTAGGCGGTGACGACAGCTCCGCTTCCTGAGCCTTCAGCCCGGGCGCCGCTGCGGGTTGCGGCGAACCCTCAAACGGCAAAAACGTGCTTGACCCGCAAGGCCGGCGCACCGGCCTCGATCTGCAGCAGGCGGGCGATATTGGGGTGCTTGCCCGGGTTGGCCCGTTCGTCCTCGCTATGCTCGGCGAAAATCTCCAGGCCCTTCTTGGCCGCTTCAGCGTTGATCGAGCCGTAGGTCTGGGCAAGGTGGTTGTACACGGCCAGCGAGCCCTGGCTGCCGGCCTTGTTTTCGATGGCGGCAACCAGATTGCCGTCGGCATCGAGCAGGTTGATGGCAGCCAGGTGCGAAATGCCCGGCAGTTTCTTCAGGTTATCGGCAAAGGACATGGTCGATGTTGCTTGCTAGTCGTTAGTGATTGGCGGTGGGTTTGCAGGCCGGTTCAGCGGTTCGTCATGGGCTTCGGGGTTGCCGACCTTCGGCAACGAATCACTAGCGCCTACCTCCAGTCCCGCTTGGCTTTGACCAGGCCGATGATCAGCCCGGTCGTGAAGGTGGCCACCGGCACGATGAAGGCAATAGCCTTGATGCCGCGCTCGGCGCCGAACTGGAAAAGCAGCCAGACTGCCGGCAGCATGCCGAGGAAAAGCCCGATGGCACCCCCGCGGATACCGCCACGGATCACGTCGCGATCCGTGGTCTTCCGGTCGCCGGTGCAATGCGGGCAGTAGATGGCGTCTGCCGGCACTTCCTGGCCGCACTTGCTGCACTGCATGGCTTAGATGCGCTTGGCCAGTTCGGCCGCCTTGCCGGTGTAATCCCAGGGCGTCAGCTTGAGCAGCTCAGCCTTGGCGGCTTCCGGGATGTCCAGCGTGGACACGAAAGCTTGCATCCCTTCGCGCGAGACGCGGGTGCCGCGGGTCAGTTCCTTGAGCTTTTCGTAGGCGTTGGGCACGGCGTAGCGGCGCATCACGGTCTGGATCGGCTCGGCAAGCAGTTCCCAGTTGGCGTCAAGATCAGCCTTCATCAGGTCGGCGTTGATTTCCAGCTTGCCCAGGCCCTTCAACAGCGAGTCGTAGCCAAGCAGGGCGTAGCCGAGGCCGACACCCATGTTGCGCAGCACGGTGGAATCGGTCAGGTCACGCTGCCAGCGGGAGATCGGCAGCTTCTCGGCGAGGTGCTTCAACACGGCGTTGGCCAGGCCGAGGTTGCCTTCGGAATTCTCGAAGTCGATCGGATTGACCTTGTGCGGCATGGTCGAGGAGCCGATTTCACCGGCCTTGACCTTCTGCTTGAAGAAACCGAGCGAGATGTAGCCCCAGACGTCGCGATCGAGATCGATCAGGATGCTGTTGGTGCGGGCGAAGGCGTCGAACAGCTCGGCCAGCGCATCGTGCGGCTCGATCTGGATGGTGTAGGGGTTGAAGGTCAGGCCCAGCGACTCGACAAAGCGCTTGGCGAAGCCTTCCCAGTCGTAGCCGGGGTAGGCAGCCAGGTGGGCGTTGTAGTTGCCGACCGCGCCGTTGATCTTGCCGAGCAGCTCGACCTGGGCAATGCGGGCGCGGGCGCGCTGCAGGCGGTAGGCGACGTTGGCCATTTCCTTGCCCATCGTCGATGGGGTGGCCGGCTGGCCGTGCGTGCGGCTCATCATCGGCACGTCGGCATGGGCGTGGGCCATTTCGGTCAACTTGGCGATGACCTTGTCCAGTGTCGGCAGCATGGCCTGCTCGCGGGCACCCTGGCACATCAGGGCATGCGACAGGTTGTTGATGTCCTCGGAAGTACAGGCGAAGTGGATGAACTCGCTGACCTTGACCACTTCCGCATTGCCCTTGGTCTTGTCCTTGATCCAGTATTCCAGCGCCTTGACGTCGTGATTGGTGGTGGCTTCGATGGCTTTCACCTCGGCTGCCTGTTCCGGCCCGAAATGGGCGACCAGCGCATCCAGCTCGGCGACGGTGGCCGGCGAGAAGGCGGCGATCTCGGCGAAATGCGGCTCGGCCGAAAGGGCCTTCAGCCATTCGATCTCCACCTTCAAACGGGCACGGATCAGGCCGAATTCGGAAAAGTGCTCGCGCAGGGCGTCAACCTTGCCGGCGTAACGGCCGTCGAGCGGAGAAAGGGCAGTCAGGGGATTGAAAGTCATGGGAGCGTCCTTTTCGGTAAGCGTGCAATTTTACCTTCCCGAAGAAGCGCTGCCCATACGCTATAATCGAACTCCCCAAATCAGAGAGCACACGATGAAGCTGATCGGCTCCCATACCAGCCCCTACGCGCGCAAAGTGCGCATCGTGCTGGCCGAAAAGAAGATTGAATACGACTTCGTTCTCGACTCGCCCTGGGCGGCCGATAGCAAGGTGCCGGACATCAACCCGCTGGGCAAGATCCCAGTTCTCGTCCTCGACGATGAAACGCCACTCTTCGACTCCCGCGTCATCGTCGAATACATCGACAATGTCACGCCGAACAACAAGCTGTTTCCCGCGCCCAACCGCGAGCGTATCGAGGTCAAGCGCTGGGAAGCCCTGGCTGACGGCCTGTGCGACGCCGCCGTCGCCGCCCTGCTCGAAGGCAAGCGCCCAGCCACCCCGGAAGGCGCCGCCTGGATTGCCCGCCAACGCGACAAGGTGGCCCGCAGCCTCGAATTCATGGCTGAAGCGCTGGGCGACAAGACCTTCTGCATGGGCACCCACATCTCGATGGCCGACCTGGCCGTGGGTACCGCGCTCGGCTACCTGTGCTTCCGCTTCCCGGACATCGCCTGGCAGGAAGCCCACCCCAACCTGGCCAAGCTGTACGACAAGCTGATGCAGCGCCCGGCGTTCGCCGATACCGTTCCGCACGACTGAAAAACCAAGGGCGCCAACGGCGCCCTTGTTACATCACCCCGATCAGGGCTGATTAGCGGATCACCCCGCCGCCCAGGCAAACGCGGCTCTCGTAGAGCACCACCGACTGCCCCGGCGTGAGCGCCCACTGCGGCTCGGCAAACCGGATTTCGCAGCTTTCGGCATCGACCCGCTCGACCTCGCAAGGCTGATCACTGGTCCGGTAGCGCGGCTTGGCGGTATACACCCAGTGCGTGTGCGGCGCCTGGCCGGACACCCAGCTCAGCTGCTCGGCGATCAACTCGCCCTTGAGCAAGGCCGGGTGATCATGCCCCTGGACGACATACAGCACGTTCTTGTCCATGTCCTTTCCGGCGACGAACCAGGCGTCGTGATCGCCGCCGCCCGGCGCCCCCTTTTCCTTGATGCCACCGATGTGCAGGCCCTTGCGCTGGCCGAGGGTGTGGTACATCAGGCCATCGTGTTCGCCCATCACCTTGCCGTCATCGAGGCGGCGGATCTCGCCTTTCTTGGGCGGCAGGTAGCGCGCCAGGAAATCCTTGAACGGCCGCTCGCCGATGAAGCAGATGCCGGTCGAATCCTTCTTGGTCGCCACATGCAGCCCGGCCGCCTCGGCCATCTTGCGCACCTCGCGCTTGTAGAGATCGGCCAGCGGGAACAGCGCCTTCGACAACTGGGCCTGGTTCAGGCGGTAGAGGAAATAGCTCTGGTCCTTGGTGCCATCCTCGGCCTTGAGCAACTGGAACTTGCCATCGAACTCGCGTACGCCGGCATAGTGGCCGGTAGCGATCTTGTCGGCACCGAGCGTCAGGGCATGGTCGAGAAACGCCTTGAACTTGATCTCGGAGTTGCACAGGATGTCCGGATTCGGCGTCCGCCCGGCCTGGTATTCGTGCAGGAATTCGGCGAACACCCGCTCGCGGTATTCGGCCGCGAAATTGACCACCTCGACGTCGATGCCGATGCGGTCGGCAATACTCATCACGTCGATCAGATCCTGGCGCGACGAGCAATACTCTTCGGTATCGTCGTCTTCCCAGTTCTTCATGAACAGGCCGATCACGTTCCAGCCCTGCTGCTTGAGCAACAGCGCCGCGACGGAGGAATCAACGCCGCCGGACAAGCCGACCACCACGGTTTTCTTAGACATCGGGCCCAGCCCCTTTCTTCCAATCTTCCAGCGGCAGGATCACCGCCGGGTGTCCATTATCGACGAACCAGCTATCGACGACGAAGCGCCGTGGTTCGTTCTCCTGCGTTTCCTCGATCACCGCCGACCAATGCACCGGCACCAGACCGGCAAAATTGCGCGACTGCGGCTCCAGCACGCGATGCCAGCGCAGATAGCCCCGCCGCACCAGCAAGTGCAGCAGGCGGGTAGTGGACGTCGAATGATCGATGCAATCCATCCGGCCCGACACCTGGTCATCCGCGTAGTTGCCGCCGCGATCGTTGTGGATATCCGACTGCTCGCCACCCCAGGCGTAGAGGCTGCCCAGCGTCTCGGCCAGGCGCTCCCGCTCGCTGGGCGCATCGGTGGCTCGCGCCATGATCCGGCGCACCAGCCCCAGTTGCCCTTCGCTGTAGCGAATATGCGCCTGCGCCAGACAACCGTAACCATGGCAAATGCTCACCGACTCGTCGGCGGTGACGGCACCGGCCAGCGCGGTCAGCAGGATGGCCAGCCAGAGATGCATCAGCCGTAGTGCACCAGCAGATCGAGCGGGTAGCGCTTGCCGGCGAGCAAGTCCTCGCAGCAGCGCAGGATCAGCGGGCTGCGATGACGCGCCTGCGTCGCCCGCACTTCATCCAGTGTCAGCCAGCGGGCGGCGACAATGCCGTCATCCAGTTTGCGCTCCGGCTCGAAGCCCAGCAACTCGCCACCGAAGGCAAACCGCAGGTAGGTCGTATCTTCCTTGGTCGGATGTTTCCAGTGATAGACGCCGACCACATGAGTCGGCCGGAAGTGATAGGCCGTTTCTTCCAGCGTTTCGCGCACCACGGCATCGACCAGCGGCTCGTCTTCTTCCAGGTGGCCGGCCGGCTGGTTGAAGGCCAGCCCGGCCTCGGTTTCCTCCTCGACCAGCAGGAACTTGCCGTCGCGATAAACGACGGCGGCAACGGTAACGTGGGGTTTCCAGACCATGGCAAGACTCAAGCGGCAAAAGCGTTATTTTAGCGTCTGAATTCGGCTAGAATTATGGGCTTTTACACACGGCAACACGGAGAATCACCATGTCCATGTCGGATCGCGACGGTTTCATTTGGCAGGATGGCAAGCTCGTGCCCTGGCGCGATGCGACTACCCACGTCCTCACCCACTCCCTGCACTACGGCATGGGCGTATTCGAGGGCGTCCGGGCCTACAAGACCGAGCGCGGCACGGCGATTTTCCGTTTGAAGGAGCACACCGAGCGCCTGTTCCGTTCGGCCCACATCTTCCAGATGCAGATGCCCTACTCCGCCGAGGAGCTGAACGAGGCGCAGAAGGAAGTCATCCGCGCCAACAAGCTCGAATCCGGCTACCTGCGTCCGCTCGCCTTCTACGGCTCGGAAAAGATGGGCGTCTCGCCCAAGGGCGCCAAGGTGCACGTCATCATCGCCGCCTGGCCGTGGGGCGCCTACCTGGGCGAAGAGGGCATGCAACGCGGCATCCGCATCAAGACCTCGTCCTACACCCGTCACCACGTGAATATCACCATGGTGCGCGCCAAGGCCTCGGGCAACTACATGAACTCCATCCTTGCCAACAACGAGGCGACTGGTGACGGCTACGACGAAGCCCTGCTCCTCGATCCGGAAGGCTACGTCTGCGAAGGCGCCGGTGAGAACATCTTCATCGTCCGCAACGGCAAGCTGTACACGCCGGACCTCACCGCCTGCCTGGAAGGCATCACCCGCGCCACCGTCATGCAACTGGCCGGCGAACTGGGCATCGAGGTCATCGAGAAGCGCATTACCCGCGACGAAGTCTATTGTGCCGACGAAGCCTTCTTCACCGGCACCGCCGCCGAAGTGACGCCGATCCGCGAACTCGACAACCGCCAGATCGGTGTCGGCCACCGTGGCCCGATCACCAAGGCG
>JAEUOE010000077.1 GCA_016790885.1 Dechloromonas sp.
AGTCGGGCACAGCCTTGCTCTGGCGTGGTGACTGGGTCAATGCCCGACATTTGATGCAGGCGCTGACCAAGCGGGCCGACCGCCGCTTCGGTGCAGCACGCGGTAAGGCACCGAAGACGCCGGCCGAGGCCTTTGCCCGGCATCGCGAGCAACAGGGGCTGCGCGCCGCCTTGCTCAATCGCTTGCTGGTGCCGCTCGATGCCGCTTACTGCATCCCTTTGCGCCGCGCCCAGGACGTGCGAGACGCCTGCGTCGAGGCCTATGGGCCGGCAGGGCAGGCGGATTCCGTGGTTTCGTTGCGCGAATTGCTGGCCGTCGTCAGTGCTCACGAATGGCGCAAGAAGGGCATCCCCGTGCCGGTGGTGCAAGGGCGCATCTATCCGCATTACGGCGTTTTTTCTCCGGTACGCGGCGAGTATGTCGATCTGATCGCAAGCGCACCATTGCCGGCGAATTGCGAACGGGCTTTCGATATCGGCACCGGCTCCGGCATCATCGCTGCCGTGCTGGCCCGGCGCGGCGTGGCGCAGGTGATCGGCACCGACCTGGATGGGCGGGCGCTGGCCTGCGCCTCGGAAAATATCGAAAAATTGGGGTTGACCGCAGCGGTCTCCATCGTTCGGGCCGATCTCTTTCCCGAGGGGCGTGCCCCGCTGGTCGTCTGCAATCCGCCCTGGCTGCCGGCCGAGCCGACCTCGCCGGTCGAATACGCCGTCTATGACCCGGATTCGCGCATGCTGCGCGGCTTCCTGGCCGGCCTGGCGGCGCATCTGGCGGAGGGGGGCGAGGGCTGGCTGATCATTTCCGACATCGCCGAGTTGCTCGGCCTGCGCTCGCGCCAGGAACTGCTGGCGTGGATAGACGGTGGTGGCCTGCAGGTGCTCGGTCGTCTGGATACCCGCCCCAAGCACCCCAAGGCGCAGGATGCGAGCGACCCGCTGCATGCTGCGCGGGCCGCGGAAGTTACCTCGCTGTGGCGGCTGGGCAAGAAAAAGCCGGCTTGATCGCCGGCTTCGAGGATGGCGGGCGCGGCGCCCTCAGTCCTTGATCAGCACCCACTTGCCATCCTTGACCGTCATCACGACGCGGGCGCGCTGGTCCATGCCGTTGTGGTTCTGGGCCGACATGTTGAACACGCCCTGGGCGCCGACCACCTCCTTGGATTGCTCCAGCGCATCGCGCAGGGCTTCGCGGAATTCCACGCTGCCCGGCTTGGCCTTCTTCAGTGCGGTCGGGATGGCCTTCTGCAGCAACAGGCCGGCGTCGTAGGTGTTGGCGCCGAAGGTGGACATCGTGCCGGCCCCGTACTTCGTCTCGTAGGCCTTGATGTAGCCCTGGGCGACGGCCTTGATCGGGCTGCCGCCCGGCAGGTCGTAGGCGACCAGCATCGGCCCGCCGGCCATCAGCGTGCCCTCGACCGCCTTGCCGCCGATGCGGATGAAATCGTTGGTTGCCACGCCGTGCGTCTGGTAGATGCGGCCCTTGTAGCCCTTTTCCTGCAGCGTGGTCTGCGGCAGTACAGCCGGGCCGCCGGTGGCGGCGACCAGCACGGCGTCCGGCTTGGCGGCGATGACCTTGAGGGCCTGGCCGGTCACCGACTGGTCGGTGCGGTTGAAGCGTTCGCTGACCAGCAGTTTCAAGCCGGCCTTCTCGGCCATGGCGCCGAAGACCTTGAACCAGTTTTCGCCATAGGGGTCGTTGAAGCCGATGAAGCCCAGCGTCTTCACGCCATGCGCCGTCATGTGCTCGATCAGCGCCTCGGCGATCAGGTCGTCGTTCTGCGTCGTCTTGAATACCCACTTCTTCTTGTCGTCCATTGGCTGGATGATGGCCGATGAGCCGACCGTGGTGACCAGCGGCGTCTTCGATTCAGCAACGAAATCGAGCATGGCCAGCGCCGCCGGCGTTGTCGTCGGGCCGATCAGGGCGTCGACCTTCTGATCGGAAATCAGCTTCTTGACGTTGGTGACGGCATTGGTCGGATCGGAGGCGTCGTCGAGCACGATGTACTCGACCTTCTGGCCGCCGATTTCGGTCGGCAGCAGGGCCACCGTCTGCTTCTGCGGAATACCGACCACGGCCGTCGGCCCGGTCGACGAGGCAATGACGCCGATCTTGATGTCGGCAAAGGCCATGCCATTGGCCAGGAGCAGGGCGAGCAGGGCGGGAAGTTGGCGGCGCAAGGCGATCTCCATCGGACAGGTCGAAACAGCCATTATAAAAAAACTGGATTTCCGGTAGCCGGAGGAATTACTTGACCAGGTCGGTCTTGAAGCCGATACGCACGCTGCCCCAGTGCCGACCATTGATCGTGATCGGCATCGACAGGTCGTTGAGGATTTCACCGGTGTCGCGCACGTAGGTCTGGAATAGCGAGGATTTCTGGTTCCGGGCCAGCTTGATGCCGACCGGGTCGTTGAAGATGCGCTTGTGGCGGCAGTTGACCAGGTCGGCGGCAGGGTCGCCGGAAGGGGGCTTGGAGAATGCGCCGTTGTGGGCGGGGGCGTAACCGTTGGTGTCTACGGCCAGTGAATAGGTCAGGCCGGGCACATCGCGCAGCAGGTCGTCGTAGAGACGGGTCAGTTCGCTGTCGCACTGGCCGTCGTAGGCGGTGGTGTAGCGCTTGGGGTTGGACCCGGGGATTTCCTTGTAGGCCTGGTCGAAGACATTGATGCCGCGCTCGGCCAGCTTGTTCAGCACGCCGGCAACGTTGTCGCGGAAGGCGGCACACTTGTCGTGCAGGGTGTCGAACATGCTGTCGCCGGTGCGGAAATCGGCCAGCGTGCATTGCAGGTCTTCGGTCGATTCGCGCAGGGTCTTGGCCGAGCTGAGGCATTGCTTCATTCGGCCGGAGATGTCGCGCGAATGGTCGCGGATTTCCTCGACCTCGCTATGGATGGCCTGGTTGCTTTCTCGCAGGTTGTAGATCGCACCGGCGATGGTGCTCAGTTGCCCGGTGGTCAGCTTGAAGTCGCCGACCATGGTGGTCAGGTCGGCAGCCGAGGTTTCGATGTAGCCGTTGGCCTTGGTCACTTCGCCGACGATGGTCTGCGTCTTGACCGAGGTGTCGGCGACCAGGTTGATCATGGACTGGGTGTTCTGGCCGATGACCTGGGTGGCGGTCTTGACCTTTTCGGCCAGTTTGCGCACCTCGTCGGCCACCACGGCGAAACCGCGGCCGGCTTCACCGGCGCGGGCGGCCTCGATGGCGGCGTTGAGGGCGAGCAGGTTGGTCTGGTCGGAAATGTCGTTGATCAGCGAAACGATCTCGTCGATCTTCATCGAGCTGGTGTGCAGTTCGGTGACGGTGGACGAGAAGTGCTCGATATGGGCATTGGTCGAGCGCATGGTGGCGGCGACGGTTTCCATTTGTTCCAGCGAGCGCTGGGCGAGATCGAGGTTGTTCTGGGTCGAGGACTGGATGGCATCGGCGTTCATGGCCACTTCGGCCACCGCCTGGTTGACCCGGTTGCTCGATTCGAAGACGTTAGCGGCCAGCAATTCCTGGCGGCGAACGGCATCGTCGGTCTGCTGTACCAGCTGGTTCATGCGGGCGGCATCGGCAGCGATGCTGACGCTTTGCTCGCGGGAATGCGAGATCAGGCTGCGCACCCGGCCGAAAAAGCGTGTGATGTTGCCGGAAATACGCCCGTAAACATCGTTGCCGCCGGTGCCGACCGGGTGCGAGAGGTCGGCTTGGCCTTCGGCAATGGCGCTGATGTCACGATCGATTTTGCCGAGTGCGGCGTTTGTTCCAAAAAATCCCATCCAAGGTCTCCTGATTTCTTTCTTGTCGCCTGCCTGGATTGGGCAAAGGCTCGCCTGAATGATACCTCCGCAGGGAGGGAGTGGCCACTGATCCCCTGTGTTTCATCTATGGTAAAAAATATTAAATTGACAAAAGTTGTTCGAATGGGAAAAATATCGTTCTTGCATGGAGGGGGGCATGGCAGCGAATCTGCAAGTGTTGGTCGATAGTCTGGATGAGGGGATGTTGATCGTCAGCCCGGAGGGCGTGGTGCGCCTGGCCAACCAGGCGGCGAGGCGCTTCTTTACGGTCGTCGTCGGCAAGCGCCTGGCTGTCGAAGAGCTGATGGTGCAGGTGGCTGCAGCGGTGCGCGGCTACATTCGCCTGCCCTTCGCCTTCGAGATCGCGGGGCCGGAAGCCGGCGGCGAGCGGGACCGGCTGCATCTGAAGCTGATGGAGTCGCCGCTTGGCGGCGGCTACCTGGTCATCATCCGCAATATCAGCGAGCAGGCGCGCTACGAGCACATTATTTCCAACTTTGCCAACCTGATGACGGTGGAGCTGGGCCTGCCGATGACCACCTTCGCCACCCGTCTTGGCCGCCTGCTGGTCGATCTGGTGCCCGATCTGGCGCAACGCGAGGCCCTTGGCGACGACGCGCGCAGCATTCTCCAGCAAGGCGAATCGATTGCCAGCCGGGTTACGCAACTGGCGGCCTTCGCCCAGTTGTTCGCCCGCTCGCCCATCCTGGCCAGTGAGCGCATCCCGGTCATGGAACTGGTCGCCGCGCTGGCCCAGCGTGCCCGCCCGCTGCTCGAGGCGCGCAAGCTCAAGCTGCATTTCTCGCCCGGCATGCAGGAGCTGCCGGTCATCTACGGCAGCCGAGCCTGGCTGGTCGAGGCGCTGTACGGCTATATCGAATACATGGTCAAGAATTGCCGATTGCGTTCCGATCTGGAACTGCAGATCCGCCCCTACGGCAATTTCATCAGCCTGCAGATCCGCAACCATGGCCGGGCACTGCCCAAGCACAGCGCCTCCGCCGCCTTCAAGCCGTTTACCCAGGGCCTCGGGGCGCCTGGTGAGGCCGGTGAGCTGGCCGGCCTTGGCCTCGGCCTGGCCTTGTGCAAGCAGGTCGTCGAGCTGCACCGGGGGAGCATGAAATTCAACGACGAGGACGGCGACATCACCGCTTTCGTGCTTGAGCTGCCGGCCGGGGCGCCGGCCGAAAGCGTCAACCCGGAACTGGGCGCGGAGCAGGCGCGCCGCTATGCCGAAGATCTGACCCGCTTGATGCAACGCAAGCGGCAAGCCAAACCACAATGAAGCAGGAGAACGAGATGAGTGAGCGCAAGGTGATACTGATCATCGAGGACCAGAGCGATATCCGCAAACTGATCCGCATGACGCTGGAGCTGGGCGACAGCGAAATCCACGAGGCCGAGAACGGCGAGTCCGGCTGGCACATGGTCAAGGCCCTGCGCCCGGACCTGGTGCTGCTCGACGTGATGATGCCGGGCAGCCTGGATGGCTATCAGGTCTGCCAGAAGATCCGCCAGGAGCCGGGGCTGTGCAACATTCCCGTGATCCTCCTCACGGCGCGTGGCCAGCAGGCCGATTTCGAGATGGGGCGCCAGGCCGGGGCGGATGCCTACCTGACCAAGCCATTCAGCCCGCTGGAACTGATCGACACCGTCGATTCCCAGCTGGCCCGAACGGTCGGCGCCCATGCCTGACATGGTGCCCACCGGTTGCTTCGTCGTCCCGCATCGCGCCTGAGTCGTGCTGGTCGGAAGGGACGCGCGGCTTATTCGCCAGTCTGTTCGCACCATTTGTTTTGAAAGGACAACGCAGATGCCGACTGACAGTATCCACACGGTGGACGAATCGGAATATATCGAAGTGACCCTGGGCGATGAGACGGCTGCAGCAGCCCCCGCCTTGCCGCAGCTGCCCGGCCTGCAGGAGCGCCTGCGGGCGCTGGAGAGCGAGCGCACGGCGGCGTATAACCAGATGCACCGGGTGGTGGCCGACCTGGGCGCCCTCAAGCAGGGGCATGAACGCTGGGTGCGCGAGCTGGGGCGGGCGCAGGCCGACGCCCTGTTCCGCCTGGCCCTGCTGGCCGAGTACCGCGCGGGCGGCACCTCGGGCAAGGTGTTGCGCATGGGGGTGATGTCTGCCCTGCTGGCGCATGCCATGGGCTGCGATGAGGCCTTTTGCGAGCGTCTGCAGGTCGCGGCGCCGCTGCTCGATATCGGTGAGATCGGCTTGCCCGATCACCTGTTCGCCGACCCCGCCCTGAGCGAAGAGGGGCGCGAACGGATGCGCAGCCATTGCCGGCTTGGCGAGGCCTTGCTGGCCGATGCGCAATCGCCCGAAATCGCGCTGGCGGCGACGATTGCCCGCGGCCATCACGAACGCTTCAACGGGGCGGGTTATCCGGACCGCCTGGCCGGTGAGGATATTCCGCTCGCCTGCCGTATCGTCGCCGTGATCGACTGTTTCGATGCGCTGACCCTGAAGCGCCCGTTCCGTGAGGCTTACCCGATCGTGACGGCCGCAGAAATGGTCATGGCCGGCAGCGGTACGGAATTCGATCCTGCCGTCATCGCGGCGTTTCGCCAGAGCATCGAGGCGCTGTTCCTGGTGCGCTGGGTGCTGGACGAGGCGAGCCCGCATCCGGAAGGCCGCTGCTGGCTGGGCAAGCCGCCCGAGGCCGGGCTGTGGAAGCGCTTCCGGTAAGCGCGCAAAGTTGAAACGCCAGCCCTTCCTGTGGGGAAGGGCTGGCGTTCGATTGACTGGCCCGGGTATGCCGGGCGGGCAAGATCAGGCGCTGCGCTGACGTGCGGCGAGGCGGCCGAGCAGGAAACCCTTGATTTCGTGGAAGGGGATCGGCTTGCCAAAAATGGTGATGTCGGCCGGCAGGCCGCGCTTGACCACTTCCTCGCGATCGATGGCGCTGACCACGATGATGTCCATGCGCGACAGATCCGGATTGGCACGCAGGCGGCGGATCATTTCGAAGCCATCCATGCCCGGCATCATCAGGTCGGCAATCAGGATGTCGGGAACGCGCTGACCCACCTGCAGCAGGCCATCGAAGCCGTTGGCGACGATGCGCAGCTTGATCGGCAGGCCCCAGCTGTCGATGGTCATTTGATAGAGCATCTGCAGGGTCTGGTCGTCTTCGGCGATCAGGATGTCGAGTTGGCCGCCGCTTTCCTGGGCGCTCGGCGTCAGGTTGCGACGACGGGCGAGCAGGGCTTCGACCGAAGCGACCGGAATCCGGCGATGGCCACCCGCTGTCTTCCAGGCTTCAAGGGCGCCGCTTTCCACCATGTTTTGAACGGTCCCGAGGGAAACGCCCAAGCGCAGGGCTGCTTGCCGGGTACTAAGATATTCGGAGTCCGCCATGATCAGGTCTTCTTTGGTGTGTCGTTATTGAAATTACAAATTCAGCAAATTTTATCCCGAGAACAGGAGAAACTACAACGAAAAAATGCGCTTCACGAAACTTTGTTACCCATTTTTCCAGCCTGATTTGTGCTTCCTGTCTGGGTAAGCCTTTCCGCTTGCCGGGCATGCCGTTGGCAAGTCATTCCGCAGGTGCCGGCGGCACGGTCGGGCCGGCGATCAGCCCGGTTCTCAGGCTTTCTTGACGAATTCCGACTTGAGCTGCATGGCGCCGATGCCGTCGATCTTGCAGTCGATGTCGTGGTCGCCGTCGATCAGGCGGATGTTCTTGACCTTGGTGCCCACCTTGACCACCGCCGACGAACCCTTGATTTTCAGATCCTTGATGACGGTGACCGAGTCGCCGTCCTGCAGCACGTTGCCATTGGCGTCGCGCCAGACCTTGACCTCTTCGGCGGCTGCGGCCGGTGCATTCTTGCTCCACTCGTGGGCGCATTCCGGGCAGACGTACATTTCACCGTCTTCGTAGGTGTATTCGGAGTTGCATAGGGGGCACTTGGGCAGGCTCATGGTGTTCCTTTAATAGTCTTCTTCGAAGCCGCCCATCAGGTTGGGCAGCAGGATGTAGGCGCGCTGGAGCGCGGAGGACAGGTCGGGGCAGACGTTGTCGTCGCCCAGGTGGTCGATGAAGCCGGAGCGGTAGAGCAGCGATCCAGGCTGTGAGTTCAGGCCGCAGACGAGCAGCGTGCAGCCGCGTTTCTGCAGCTTGTCGCGCAGGTTCTCCAGGCCTTCGAGGCCGGTGGTATCGAGCTGGATCAGGCGCGTCATGTCGAGGATGACGATCTCGGGGTGGCCTTCGCGTGGGTCGAGCAACTCCTCCAGCTTGTTCACCGCGCCAAAGAACAGCGAGCCGAACATCTGCCAGGTGGCGACCCGCATGGTGCCATCGGGATACATGAAGCGCGGGTCGTGCGCTTCCTCGTCCATCGGCAGGCGCTCGATCTTGGTCAGCTCGGACATGCGGTAGATGAAGAACAGGCTGGCCAGCACCATGCCCAGTTCAACGGCGATGGTCAGGTCGAAGAGCACCGTCACCAGGAAGGTGGAGAGCAGGATGATGCGGTAGTTGTACGAGTAGCGCTTCAGTTCGGCGAATTCGTGCCACTCGCCCATGTTGATGGCGACCACCATGACGATGGCCGACAGCGTGGCGAGCGGCACGTAGGCGGCAAGCGGTGCGGCGAGCAGGACGATGCCGAGCAGCACGATGGCGTGGATGATGCCGGCAATCGGCGTCCGGCCGCCGGTCTTGACGTTGGTCGTCGTCCGGGCGATGGCGCCGGTGGCGGCGAACCCCCCGAACAGCGGGGCGGCGATGTTGGACAGCCCCTGGGCGACCAGCTCCTGGTTGGGGTCGTGCCGGTCGTCGATCTGGCTGTCGGCAACGCGGGCCGAGAGCAGCGATTCGATGGCGCCGAGCAGCGCGATGGTGATGGCCGGCGAAATCAGCTTGCCCAGGTCATGGATGGACAGCGCGGGCAGCCCGAAATCGGGCATTTCCTGGGGAATTCCGTTGAAGCGGCTGCCGATGGTCTCGACCGGCAGCTCGAACAGGAAGGAGACCAGCGTACCGACGACCAGCACGGCAAGGGGGCCGGGGGCGCGGCGCAGGATGGCGATCTTCTGCGCCAGCTTGTTGTAGGAAAGCAGGAAAACGAAACAGGCCGAGGCCAGGCCCAGCGTCGGCAGGTCAACGGTATGCGCGTAGGCGGCAAGCGTCTTGATGCGATGGAAGAACTCGGCGGGCAGGTTGTCGATCTGCAAACCGAAGAAATCCTTGAGCTGGGCGAGGAAGATGACGACGGCGATGCCGTTGGTGAAACCGATGACGACGGTGACCGGAATGAAGCGGATCAGCTGCCCCATGCGCGCCAGCCCCATGGCGAGCAGGAAGAACCCGGCCAGCATGGTCGCGCCGAGCAGGTTGACGAAACCGTGCATGGCGACGATGCCGTAGATGATGGGAATGAAGGCGCCGGTCGGGCCGCCGATCTGTACCCGCGAGCCGCCGAGGGCAGCAGTCAGGAAGCCGGCGACGATGGCGGTCCAGATGCCGGCGGTCGGCGAGACGCCGGAGGCGATGGCGAAAGCCATGGCCAGGGGCAGTGCCAGTACCCCCACGGTGATGCCCGACGCGAGGTCCTTGCCAAACTGGGCCCGGTTGTAGCCAGGCAGGCAATCGAGGAGCTTGGGGCGAAAGGCGATTTTCATGGCACGCGCTCGTGAAGTAAGCGGAGCATTATAGGGAGGGGGTATTAATCGTCAATGTTAACGCTATGTTAATATGATGCGACAAAAATCCTATACAAGAGAATGCTCATGGAGAACCGTACCGCCCGCCTGACCCTGCTCATCGATCCGCAAAAAAAGAAGCTGTTCGAGGAAATCTGTGCCGGTCAGGATCTGACGCCGTCCCAGGTCGTGCGCAAACTGGTCCGCCAGTACATCATCGACAACGCCGGCAATCGTGAATTGCCCGACTGGCTGAAGCCGGGCGGTAAGTCTGGCGACTAGCGCCGCCAGGCGTCTGCCGGCTATTCGCCTTCCTTCGGGCGCACCTTGTCCGGGTGGTTCTTGGCGATGTAGGCGTCGTAGCGGGCCTGCATCTCCGGCGCCTGCTTGGCGATTTCGCGCAGAATGCGGGCGACTGCCCAGATCATGACCGCTGCCCCACCCGCCGTGCAGGCAACCGCCTCGGCGGCGGAGGTGGGGAAATTGGCAAGGATGGCGCCTTTGCCGGCGGCAAACCAGCTGGCGCCGATGGCGACGCAGGACAAGCCAAATACATCGACCAGGGCGTAGGCAAAAATACGGCCGGTGAGCCGGGGGCGGGGTGGGCGTATGCCGGGATTGAGCATGGGATGATCGACCTTTCTCGACAGTAAAAAAGTCTTGTCGACGACTTGACAAGCCCGAAGTCAATAGCGACTTATGCACAGTTCGGGTGCGTGTTTGCCGGGCTTGACAATTTATTAATGCTGAATTTGTTGATTTGCCTCGATTGTGCGTTGATTCGTTTTAAATCAATGACTTGCGCGGCAGCTCAACTTTCGGGCAGGGCAGGAAAAATCCTTGTGAAACGGCCACTTAGTGCTAGCCCTTGATATTCATTCACAGAGTTATCCACAGTTTTTGTGGATAGTTTCAAAAGAGCAAGGCGAATGGATGGATTGGGGGCTTAAGTTAAAGTGATACTTGAAGTAGAGGTGGTTGTTTGCTGCGCTGCAACAGAAAAGCGGCGGTCATGACAAGCCGCTTTCCTGTCTTCCGGATTATTTGACCCGCATGCCCGGTTGGGCGCCGGAATCCGGCGACAGCAGGAAGATTCCGGGCGTTTGGCCTGTCGTGTCGGAGGCGGCGAGTACCATGCCTTCCGACAGCCCGAACTTCATCTTGCGCGGCGCCAGGTTGGCGACCATGACGGTCAGCCGGCCGATCAGTTGTGCCGGGTCGTAGGCGGCCTTGATGCCGGCGAAGACATTGCGGGTCTCGTCGTTGCCGAGATCGAGGGTGAGGCGCACCAGCTTGTCGGCACCGTCGACATGCTCGGCATTGGCGATGCGGGCGATGCGCAGATCGACCTTCATGAAATCGTCGATATTGCAGAACGGCTCCCACGGGCTTTCCGCCTTCACCTCGTTTTGCTGGTGCTGGGCGTGGCGCTGTTGCGATTCGGCCTGCTTGGGGGCCTCGGCCGCCGGCGCCAGTGATTCCTTGTTGGCCTCGACCAGCTTTTCGATCAGCTTGGGATCGACACGCGTCATCAGGTGCTCGTAGGCATTGATGGCGTGGCCACCGGCCAGCAGTGTCCGGGCATCGGCCCAGGCCAGCGGCGCGATGTTCATGAATTGCTCGACCTTGCCGGCGACCACCGGCAGGATGGGCTTGAGCAGCACGGTGAGCAGGCGGAAGAGGTTGAGCGAATTGCTGCAGGCGGCGTGCAGTTCGACTTCCTTGCCTTCCTGCTTGGCCAGTTCCCAGGGCTTGACGCTATCGACGTACTGGTTGGCGCCATCGGTCAGCGCCATGATTTCGCGTACGGCCTTGCCGAACTCGCGGGCCTCGTACAGCTCGGCAATGCGCGGCGCGGCTTCCTGGATGGCCTTGATCGCCGGCAGGTCGGCATTGGCCGGGGCCAGTTGGCCGTTGAACCGCTTGGCGATGAAACCGGCCGAGCGGCTGGCGATATTGACGTACTTGCCGACCAGGTCGGAATTCACGCGGGCGACGAAGTCCTCGAAGTTGAGGTCGATGTCCTCCATCGTGTTCGATAGCTTGGCGGCGAAGTAGTAGCGCAGCCATTCTGGGTTGAGGCCGGTATTCAGGAAGCTCTCGGCGGTTATGAAGGTGCCGCGCGACTTGGACATCTTGGCGCCGTCCACGGTCAGGAAACCGTGGGCGAATATCTTGGTCGGCGTGCGGAAACCGGCGTGCTGCAGTTCGGCCGGCCAGAACAGGGCGTGGAAATAGAGAATGTCCTTGCCGATGAAGTGGTACAGCTCGGTCTGCGAATCCGGTTTGAAAAACTCGTCGAAATCGAGGCCCTGCCTGGCGCACAGGTTTTTGAACGAACCCATGTAGCCGATCGGTGCATCGAGCCAGACGTAGAAATACTTGCCCGGCGCGTCGGGAATCTCGAAGCCGAAATAGGGGGCGTCGCGTGAAATATCCCAGTCGGTCAGCTTGTTGTCGCCCGGCGCGCCCAGCCATTCCTGCATCTTGTTGGCGGCTTCGTTCTGCAGTACGCCGCTGCTCGTGTACTGGCGCAGGAAGGCTTCGCAGCGCGGGTCGGAGAGCTTGAAGAAGTAATGCTCGGAATTGCGCAGCTCCGGCTTGGCGCCGGAAATGGCCGAGTACGGACCCTTCAGGTCGGTCGGCGCGTAGGCGGCACCGCAGGATTCGCAGTTGTCGCCGTACTGGTCCTTGGCGCCGCACTTCGGGCATTCGCCCTTGATGAAACGGTCGGGCAGGAACAGTTGCTTGACCGGGTCGTAATACTGCTCGATGGTCCGCACATCGATCAGCCCGGCAGCACGCAGACGGCTGTAGATGGTGTTGGCGCACTCGCGGTTTTCCGGCGAGTGGGTGCTGTGGTAATTGTCGAAACCGACCAGGAAGCCGGAAAAGTCGCGGAAATGCTCGCCATGCACGCGCTCGATCAACTGCTCCGGCGTGATGCCCTCCTTCTCGGCGCGCAGCATGATCGGCGTGCCGTGCGTGTCATCGGCGCAGACATACCAGCACTCGTTGCCGGACATCTTCTGGAAGCGCACCCAGATGTCGGTCTGGATGTATTCGACCAGGTGGCCGAGGTGGATGGCGCCGTTGGCGTAGGGCAGGGCGGAGGTGACGAGGATTTTGCGCGACATGGGGGCAAATCTTGAAAGATAAAGCGTGATTTTACCGCGTCGGGGCAAGCTCGTTGCGGCGAACGCGCGCCGTCAGCCTGGCCGCACTTTGTTACAGAAAGTAAACGAATGTGATCGCTTGGTAAATTCGCCGTTGGCATCGTTGCCGAACTGCGCTATCACGAGCAGAATTCGCCGCAAATGGAGGGTGTATGAATTTTGCGGTAGTCGAGGACAGCAGAAGCCAGGCGGAGGTATTGAAGGCGCTGCTGAAGAGCGAGGGGCATCAGGCGGAAATTTTCGCGGAGGGGCGGGCCTGTCTCGAAGCCTTGCAGACGCGAAGTTTCGACTGCTTCATCCTGGACTGGACCTTGCCGGACATGGAAGGCATGGAAGTGCTCAGGCAGGTTCGTGCACAGTGTGGCTGGGAGGTGCCGGTCATCTTCTGTACGGCCCGCACCGATGAAGAGGCTGCTTCCGACATCCTGCGCGCGGGCGCCGATGATTACATTCCCAAACCGATCCGCTACATGGAATTCATGGCGCGCATCCACGCCCTGCTGCGCCGGCGGGGGCCACGGATCGGCACGCTGAATTTCGGCGGCATCGAGATCGATCTCGACGGGCGGCGCATTCGCCTGGCCGGTGTCGATGTCGATCTGACCCAGCGCGAGTTCGAACTGGCGGTGATCCTGCTCAAGAACATCGGCCGCGTGCTGTCGCGCGACGAATTGCTGACCAGCATCTGGTCGCGCGACAGCGGGGTCGATACGCGCACCGTCGATACCCACGCCAGTCGCCTGCGCAAGAAGCTCGGCCTGTCCGGCGAAAGCGGCCTGATGCTGTCTTCGGTGTACGGCCAGGGCTACCGCCTCGACACGGTGCAGGGATCCTGATTCACGCTCCGGGTTTCGGTTATACTAGACAAAATTGGTCGGGTATTTCCCGGCGGTCTACCTCAACCCGGAGTTTTCATGAGTTTTACTGAACAGCAAATCAAGGCCGCGCTGTCTGCTGCGGTCGATCCCAATACGGGCAAGGATTTCGTTGCCGGCAAGGCCCTCAAGAACGTCAGGATCGATGGCAGCGACGTTTCCTTCGACATCGAACTCGGCTATCCGGCCAAGACGCAGATCGACGCCATCCGCAAGCAGGTGATCGCCGCCGTGCGCACCCTGCCGGGCATCGGCAATGTGTCGGCCAACGTCTTCAGCAAGATCGTGGCCCATTCGGTGCAGCTCGGCGTCAAGCTGATGCCGGGCGTCAAGAACATCATCGCCGTGGCCTCCGGCAAGGGCGGCGTCGGCAAGAGCACGACGGCGGTCAACCTGGCCCTGGCGCTGGCCCAGGAAGGCGCCCGTGTCGGCATTCTCGACGCCGACATCTATGGCCCGTCGCAGCCGCAGATGCTGGGTATCGCCGGCCAGCAGCCGGAGTCGCACGACGGCCAGAACATGGAGCCGCTCGAAGCCCACGGCATCAAGGCGATGTCGATCGGTTTCATGGTCGATGTCGAAACGCCGATGGTCTGGCGCGGTCCGATGGTTGCCCAGGCGCTCGACCAGTTGCTCGGCCAGACCAACTGGGGCGAGATCGATTACCTGATCGTCGACATGCCGCCGGGCACCGGCGACATCCAGTTGTCGATGTCGCAGAAGGTGCCGGTGACCGGCGCCGTGATCGTCACCACGCCACAGGACATCGCGCTGATCGACGCGCGCAAGGGCCTGAAGATGTTCGAGAAGGTGAATATCCCCATCCTCGGCATCGTCGAGAACATGAGCATCCACATCTGCTCCAAGTGCGGTCACGAGGAGCACATCTTCGGCACCGGCGGTGGCGAGCAGATGGGCAAGGATTACAACGTCGAGTTCCTCGGCAGCCTGCCGCTCGAACTGGCGATTCGCGAAATGGCCGATAGCGGCAAGCCGACCGTGGTCGGCGCACCCGATTCGCGCGCTGCCGAGATCTACCGCGGCATCGCTCGCCGGGTAGCGGTCAAGGTGGCCGAGAAGGCCAAGGACATGACCTCCAAGTTCCCGAATATCGTCGTCCAGAACACGTAATTTGTAGACATTTCCAGCAACAAAGGCGGGTAGAATCCCGCCTTTGTTTTTTGCAGCGCGGAATAGAAAAAATGGCCATCAAATCAGATAAGTGGATACGCCGCATGGCGCAGGAGCACGGCATGATCGAGCCGTTTGCGCCGGAGCTGGTGCGTGAGGTCAATGGCCAGAAAATCGTCTCCTATGGCACCTCCAGCTATGGCTACGACATCCGCTGCGCCCGCGAATTCAAGGTGTTCACCAACATCAATTCGACGGTGGTCGATCCCAAGAACTTCGATCCGAAGTCCTTCGTCGAGATCGAATCCGACGTCTGCATCATTCCGCCGAACTCCTTTGCGCTGGCCCGCACCATGGAGTACTTCCGCATCCCGCGCTCGGTGCTGACCGTCTGCCTCGGCAAATCGACCTATGCCCGCTGCGGCATCATCGTGAACGTCACCCCCTTCGAGCCGGAGTGGGAAGGCCATGTCACGCTGGAGTTCTCGAACACCACGCCGCTGCCGGCCAAGATCTATGCGGGTGAAGGCTGCGCCCAGGTGCTGTTCTTCGAGTCCGACGAAATCTGCGAAACCTCGTACAAGGATCGCGGCGGCAAGTACCAGGGGCAAGAGGGTGTCACCCTGCCCAAAATCTGACGTCGCGCTGTAACGCAAACGACTTATTCTTCGACCCGCTGCGGCGGGTCGCCGCTTTTTGAGGATTGAATCCCATGCGCTTCCACTTTCCCGTCATCATCATCGACGAAGACTTCCGCTCCGAGAACGCCTCGGGTCTCGGCATCCGCGCGCTGGCCGACGCCATCGAGAAGGAGGGTATGGAAGTGCTGGGCGTCACCAGCTACGGCGACCTGACCTCCTTCGCCCAGCAGCAGAGCCGGGCCTCGGCCTTCATCCTGTCCATCGACGACGAGGAGCTGGCGCTGGAGCCGGAAGAGACGCTGGAAGAACTGCGTGCCTTCGTCGGCGAAATCCGCCACAAGAACGCCGAGATCCCGATCTTCCTGCACGGCGAAACGCGCACCTCGCGCCACATCCCGAATGACATCCTGCGCGAGCTGCACGGCTTCATCCACATGCACGAGGACACGCCGGAGTTCATTGCCCGCAACATCAAGCGCGAGGCCAATGCCTATCTCGATTCGCTGCCGCCGCCCTTCTTCCGCGCCCTGACGCACTATGCGGCCGACGGTTCGTATTCCTGGCACTGCCCGGGCCATTCCGGCGGCGTCGCCTTCCTGAAGAGCCCGGTCGGCCAGATGTTCCACCAGTTCTTTGGCGAGAACATGCTGCGTGCCGACGTCTGCAATGCCGTCGAGGAACTCGGCCAACTGCTCGACCACACCGGCCCGGTTGCCGCCTCCGAGCGCAACGCAGCGCGCATCTTCAACTGCGACCACCTCTATTTCGTCACCAACGGCACCTCGACCTCGAACAAGATCGTCTGGCACTCCACCGTGGCGCCGGGCGACATCGTCGTCGTCGACCGCAACTGCCACAAGTCGGTGCTCCACTCGATCATCATGACCGGCGCCATCCCGGTTTTCCTGATGCCGACCCGCAACAACTTCGGCATCATCGGCCCGATCTCGAAGAGCGAATTCGCCTGGGAAAACATCCAGAAGAAGATCGACGCCAACCCGTTCATTGTCGACAAGACCGCCAAGCCGCGTGTGCTGACCATCACCCAGTCGACCTACGACGGCGTGCTGTACAACGTCGAGGACATCAAGGAAATGCTCGACGGCAAGATCGACACCCTGCATTTCGACGAAGCCTGGCTGCCGCACGCCGCCTTCCACGATTTCTACGGCGATTACCACGCCATTGGCGCCGACCGTCAGCGCTGCAAGGACTCGATGGTTTTTGCCACGCAGTCCACGCACAAGCTGCTGGCCGGCCTCAGCCAGGCCTCGCAAATCCTGGTGCAGGACTGCGTCGAGCGCAAGCTGGACCGCGATGCCTTCAACGAGGCCTATCTGATGCATACCTCGACCTCACCGCAGTATTCGATCATCGCCTCCTGCGACGTGGCAGCGGCGATGATGGAAGAGCCGGGCGGTACCGCGCTGGTCGAGGAGTCGATCGCCGAAGCCCTCGACTTCCGCCGCGCCATGCGCAAGGTGGACGAGGAGTGGGGCGCCGACTGGTGGTTCAAGGTGTGGGGTCCGGACGACCTCTCGGAAGAGGGTATCGAGGAGCGCGACGCGTGGATGCTCAAGCCCGGCCACCGCTGGCACGGCTTCGGCAACCTGGCCGAAGGCTTCAACATGCTGGACCCGATCAAGGCGACCATCGTCACCCCGGGCCTCGACGTGGATGGCGACTTCGCCGACGAATTCGGCATTCCGGCTTCCATCGTCACCAAGTACCTGGCCGAGCACGGCGTCATCGTCGAGAAGTGCGGCCTGTACAGCTTCTTCATCATGTTCACCATCGGCATCACCAAGGGCCGCTGGAACACGCTGGTCACCGCGCTGCAGCAGTTCAAGGACGACTACGACAAGAACCAGCCCTTGTGGAAGGTGCTGCCCGAGTTCGTGCAGAAGAACCCTCGCTACGAGCGTATCGGCCTGCGCGATCTGTGCACCCAGATCCACCGCGTGTACAAGGAAAACGACGTTGCCCGCCTGACCACCGAGATGTATCTGTCGGACATGGTGCCGGCGATGCGCCCGGCCGATGCCTTCGCCAAGATGGCGCACCGCGAGATCGAGCGTGTTCGTCTCGACGAGCTCGAAGGCCGCATCACCTCGGTGCTGCTGACGCCCTACCCGCCGGGCATTCCGCTGCTCATCCCGGGCGAGTGCTTCAATGCCACCATCGTCCGCTACCTGAAGTTCGCCCGCGACTTCAACTCCGCCTTCCCGGGGTTCGAGACCGACATCCATGGTCTGGTCAAGCGCGAGGACGGCGAATACTACGTGGATTGCGTGCGCTGATCCGCCAGGCATTCACCCCAAAGAGGGCCCGCTTCGGCGGGCCTTGTCGTTGCTGCCTGAGGTTTTTCAGCTATGGCGGTAGGTCACGAAGGCGTAGCCCTGCCCCGCAGCGCGTGCCGTCTCCTGCCAGCAGCCTGCATCAATCACCGGGAACCACGCATCGCCCTCCGGTTCGAGGTCGACCTCGGTGATTTCCAGGCGGTCGGCGACATCCATCGCCTGCCGGTAGATCTGTTCACCGCCGATGATGAAGGCGGTTTCCGCCTGGGCGGCCAGTTGCAGTGCGGCTTCCAGCGAAGCGGCGAGTTCGGCGCCGGGGGCGGCGAAATCAGCCTGCCGGCTGATCACGATGTTGCGCCGGCCGGGCAGGGGGCGGAAGCGGGGCGGCAGCGATTCCCAGGTCTTGCGGCCCATGATCACCGTCTGGCCGCTGGTCAGCGCCTTGAAGTGGGCCATGTCCTCCGGAATGTTCCAGATCAGCGTGTTGTCCTTGCCGATCACGCGGTTTTTGGCGACGGCGGCGATGATGACGATTTCGGGCATGGGCGGGCTCAGTGTCGGGGGGCGAGGGCGTCGCGGTACAGCGCGACATAGTCGGCGGCGGCCTGCTGCCACGAGAAATCGCGGCGCATGCCGTTCTGCTGGATGCGCTGCCACAGGCGCTTGTCGTGCCAGGCCTGGCAGGCCCGTTCGAGGGCGACCCACAGCGCGTGCGGGGTGTCGCCGTCGAGCACGAAGCCGTTGGCGGTCTTGTCGTCCAGCGTGTCGGCGCTGACATCGACCACCGTGTCGGCCAGGCCGCCGGTGGCGCGTACGATGGGCGGCGTGCCGTAGCGCAGGCTGTACATCTGGTTCAGGCCACAGGGCTCGAAGCGCGAGGGCATCACGAAGCAGTCGGCACCGGCCTCGATGCGGTGGGCCAAGCCCTCGTCGAAACCGATCCTGACGGCGATCTGTCCCGGGAAGCGCTCGGCCAGTTCGCGGAAACCCGCCTCCATGGCCTTGTCGCCGCTACCCAGCACCGCCAGTTGCGCCGGCAGCTGCGCCAGCCCCGCGCCGACAGTGAGCAGCAGGTCGAGGCCCTTCTGGTGGGTCAGCCGGCTGATGACGCCGAACAGCGGGCGGTCGGCGCAGACTTCGAGGCCCATTTCGGCTTGCAGCGCCGTCTTGTTGGCGCGCTTGGCGGCCAGCCGGTTGGCGGCATAGCCGGCAGCCAGTGCCGGATCGGTGGCCGGATTCCAGATGCCGGTATCGACGCCGTTCAGGATGCCGCGCAGGTCGCCGGCCCGGTGGCGCAGCAAGGGGGCGAGGCCATAGCCGAAATGCTCGTCCTGGATTTCGCGGGCATAGGTCGGGCTGACGGTTGACAGTTGCGAGGCCAGTTGCAGGCCGGCTTTCAGGAAGGAGAGCTGGCCGTGGTATTCGACATGGTCGAAACGCCAGGCATGCTCGGGCAGGCCGAGCACGCCCAGCGTGTCGCGGCCGAAACAGCCCTGGAAGGCGATGTTGTGCACGGTGACGACGCTGGCCGCGCCGCCTTCGTAGTGCAGCCAGGCGGGGGCGAGGGCGGTCTGCCAGTCGTTGCAATGAACGACATCGGCCTGCCAGGCGAGCGGCGAGGCGGCCTGGCCGATCAGGGCGGCAACACGCGACAGCAGCCCGAAACGGATGGCATTGTCGGTCCAGTCGTCGCCGTTGGCATCGAGGTAGGGGTTGCCGGGGCGGTCGAACAGCGCCGGGCAGTCGAGCAGCAAGAGTGGCAGCCCACCATCCTGTGCGGCGAGCAGGCGGCAAGCCGGCAGGCCGGGTGCCAGCGCGGGAATCTCCGCAACGGCTGGCGCAGTCGGAAACGCCTTTTTCAGTGCCGGATAGGCCGGCAGCAAAACACGGATGTCATGGCCGGCGCGGTGCAGGGCAGCCGGCAGCGCGGCGGCGACATCGCCCAGGCCCCCGGTCTTGACCCAGGGGGCCATTTCCGAGGTGGCGAACAGGATGGCGAGTGGCTTCATGCTTTCCTCAGTGCGGCGATCAGGCCGCGTGTGGAACTGTCGAAAACCGTGGCGTCCCCCTGGCCTTCGAGCAGCGGCGTCAGCTGGCTGGCCAGTTGCTTGCCGAGTTCGACGCCCCACTGGTCGAAGGCGTTGAGGTTCCACAGCACGCCGAGGCAGAACACCTTGTGTTCGAACAGGGCGAGCAGCCGGCCCAGCGTGTGCGGGTCGAGTTTCGGCAGGAGCAGGGTGGTCGACGGCTGGTTGCCGGGGAAGACCTTGTACGGCACCAGCGCTTCGCCGACGCCGGCGGCGCGAACCTCGTCGGCGGTCTGGCCGAAGGCGAGGGCGGCGGATTGCGCCAGGCAGTTGGCGAGCAGCGAGATGTGGTGGCCGGGCAGCGGAAAATCGGCTTCGCGCAGGGCAACGAAATCACAGGGAATGGTGCGCCCGCCCTGGTGGAACAGCTGGTAGAAGGAGTGCTGGCCGTTGGTGCCGGATTCGCCCCAGATCACCGGGCTGCTGGCAATGCCGAGCGGCTGGCCGTCGCGGTCGATCTGCTTGCCGTTGCTCTCCATTTCGAGTTGCTGCAGGTAGGCCGGGAAGAGATGCAGCGACTGGCTGTAGGGCAGCATCGCTTCGGTGGCGGCATCGAGGAAGTTGGTGTTCCACAGGCTGAGCAGGGCCAGGGTCAGCGGCATGTTCCCGGCCGCCGGGGCGGTCATGAAATGCATATCCATGGCGCGGGCGCCGGCCAGCAGTTCGCTGAAATTGCGCCAGCCGACAGCCAGCGCTACCGACAGGCCAATAGCTGACCACATCGAGAAGCGGCCGCCCACCCAGTCCCAGAATTCGAAGACGTTGGCGTCGGGAATGCCGAAGGCGCTGGTCAGGATGCGGTTGGTCGAGATACCGACGAAGTGGCGGGCGATGGCGCTGTCGCTGCCTGCCGTGGCAAGCAGCCAGGCGCGCGCGGTGCGGGCGTTGGTCAGCGTTTCCAGCGTGGTGAAGGTCTTGCTGGCGACGATGAACAGCGTCGTGCGCGGATTGAGGCGGGCGAGCAGCGGGGCGATGTCGGCGCCATCCACGTTGGCGATGAAATGCACGTCGATGTCCGGCTGCTGGTGGGCGGCCAGGGCGAGCACCGCCATGCGCGGCCCGAGGTCGGAGCCGCCGATGCCGATATTGACCACGTCGGTGATGCGCTCGCCGGAATAACCGCGCCATTCGCCGCTATGCACGCTATTGCAGAACGTCTGCAGGCGGGCCAGCACGGCACGTACTTCCGGCGGGGCCTGCTCGCCGGCCCGCAAGTCCATGTGGCGCGCGCTGCGCCCTTCGGTGTGGTTGATCGCCGCACCGTCGCACAGTTTCTGCCGCCAGCCGGTGAAGTCGGCCGTGTCGGCGAGCTGGCGCAGCAAGGCCATGGTCTCGGCCGTGACGCGCTGCTTCGAATAGTCGAGCAGCAGGCCGTCGTGATGCAGGGAGAGGCGGGCGAAGCGCTCGCTGTCGGCGGCGAACAGGTCGCGCAGGTGTTGCTGGCGGAGGGTGTCGGCGTGGGCGGCGAGTGCCTGCCAGGCCGGGGTGGTGGTCAGCTTCATGGCGTTGTCTTCATAACCAGATCATCAGTCCGGTTTCGAGCGGGTGGATCAGCGAGGCGTGGGTCGGGAAGGCGCGGATGCGGTATTCCAGCTTGCCGCACAGCTCCGGTGTCAATTCCAGCGTGTAGCGCATGGCGCCGTGTTCGCCCTGGCCGACGCAGGTCAGCGGGTAGTGGCGGACGCGGCCGATGCCGCCGTTGCGCCCGGGGCGGCCGAACAGGGCTTCGACGGTGACGTCATCTGGGTGCAGGCCGTTCAACTGGACTGCCAGTTCGAGATGGATGGCACCGCCGAACTTGAGCCGGCGTTCCGGCATGTCGACGCGGTACAGGCGAACGCCCGGCCAGGCGGCACGGACCCGGCCCTTCCAGTCGGCGACGTTGCGCGCCACGGCGAAATCCTCCCCGGCGAACTGCCGGCCGTTGCGGGCCGCCGGGGCGTAGAACTTGGCCACGTACTGGCTGACCATGCGGATCACGTTGAAACGCGGCGCAATGGTCGCGATCGAGCGCTTGGCCATGGCCACCCACTCCGGCGAATAACCCATCGGCCCGGTGCGGTAGTAGGTCGGGATGACGTGATCCTGGAGCAGTTCGTACAAGGTGCGCGCCTCTTCCGCATCGCGCTGGGTTTCGTCGAGGTGGCCGGGCACCGGCTTGATCGCCCAGCCGTTGGCGATGCCGTCCTCGCCTTCGTCGTAGCCCTCGCCCCACCAGCCGTCGAGTACCGACAGGTTGAGGGCCCCGTTCATCGCCGCCTTCATGCCCGAGGTGCCCGAGGCTTCCAGCGGGTAGATCGGGTTGTTGAGCCAGACATCGACGCCGGCGACCAGCGAGCGCGACAGATGCAGGTCGTAGCCCTCGACGAGCAGGATGCGCCCCTCGAATTCCGGCTGCTTCGCCCAGTGGGCGATCCGGCGGATGATCTCCTGCCCGGGCTGGTCGGCCGGGTGGGCCTTGCCGGCAAACAGGAAGAGCACCGGCCGGCCGGCCTGGGTGATGATCTCGCGCAGCCAGTCCGGGTCCTGGAAGAGCAGGGCGGCCCGCTTGTAGGTGGCAAAGCGGCGGGCGAAGCCGATGGTCAGGATGTTCGGGTTGTCCGGGTCGGCATACTTGAGCAGGCGGTCGAGATGCGACGGCGAACCCTGGTTGCGGTGGTGCTGCTCGCGGATGCGCTCGCGGACCAGCTTGAGCAGCTTGGACTTCAACTGCTGGCGGATGCTCCAGAAGGTGGCGTCCGGGATGTCGTCGATGCCGTGCCAGTTGGCGGGCGCGGTCTGCCGCTCCTGCCAGCCGATGCCGAGGTAGTGCTCGAAGGTCTCGAACCATTCCGGGGCGAGGAAGGTGGGCAGATGGACGCCGTTGGTCACGTAATCCATCGGGTTTTCATGGGGCAGGATCTGCGGCCACAGGTAACTGCAGATATTGGCCGAGACTTCGCCGTGGATGCGCGACACGCCGTTGTGATGGCGCGAGCCGCGCAGGGCCAGCGCCGTCATGTTGAAGTCGCTCTTGCCCGGCTCGGCGCCGAGCGCCATCAGGTGTTCGCAGCCGAGGCCGAGATCGTGGCACCAGCCGGAAAAGTAATGGCGGATCATTTCCTCGGAGAAGTGATCGTGGCCGGCCGGCACCGGGGTGTGCGTGGTGAACACGACATTGGCGGCCACCGCTTCGAGGGCGGCGGCATGGGGCAGGCCGCCCTTGACCAGGCTGCGGATGCGTTCGAGGATCAGGAAGGCGGCGTGGCCCTCATTCACATGCCAGACCGTCGGCTTCAGGCCGAGCAGGCCGAGGGCGCGGGGGCCGCCGACGCCGAGCAGGATTTCCTGCTCGATGCGCGTCGTCTTGTCGCCGCCATACAGGCGGTGGGTGATCTCGCGGTCGTGTGCCGAATTCTGCGGCAACCAGGTGTCGAGCAGGATGAGCCGGACATGGCCAACCGTCACTTCCCAGACCTTGGCCTGCACCGTGCGGCCGGGCAGTTCGACCGGGACGAGCACCTCGTTGCCGTTGGTGTCGAGAACCGGAACGACCGGCAGGTCGTCGAAGTCGGAGTCGTTGTAGGTTGCCTGCTGGTGGCCGTCGGCGGTCAGCGTCTGCTGGAAGTAGCCCTGGCGGTAGAGCAGGCCGATGCCGATGAAGGGCAGGCCCATGTCGCTGGCCGCCTTGCAGTGGTCGCCGGCCAGGATGCCGAGGCCGCCGGAATAGATGGGCAGGCTTTCATGGAAACCGAACTCGGCGCAGAAGTAGGCGATCAGGTCGTCGTCGGCAAAGGGCTGGCCGTGCACCTGGGCCATGGCCGGCATCTCGTGGTAGGTGTCGTAGGCCGACACGACGCGATTCAGCGCGCCGAGGAAGACCGGGTCCTCGGCGGTGGCTTCCAGCCGTTTCTGGTCGGCCCGCTTGAGGAAGGCCTTGGGGTTGTGATTGGTCGCCTTCCACAGCGGATGCGACAGGCTGGCGAACAGGCCCTGCGTCGGCCGGTCCCAGCTGTACCACAGGTTGTTGGCCAGTTCTTCGAGGCGCTCCAGGCGTTCCGGCAGTTGCGGATTGACTTCAAGCTGATAAACGGTTCCGGTCATGTCGGGGTGGCTTCGATGGTCAGGTGGAGTTGCAGGGTATGGCTGTCGTCGGGAATGCACCAGTTCAGGCGCAGTTCGACAGCCTGCATGATTTTCTCAAAGCCGGCCTCGGACTGCGAGACTGTTTGATGCGCCTGGCCGCTGATGTCGGCGGCCGTCCCGGCGCGCAGGCAGAGATGCCCGCCGAGCACGCCGTCTTCGAGCTGCAGGGTGCTGGCGGCCGGCAGGGTGAGCGGCTGGCCGAAGCCGCCGGGGATGCTGCCATCGGCCAGCGCGTAGCGGCCGAGAAAGCCGTCGCAGCTGGGCATCGCCAGGTTGAGCACGGTACTGAACTGCCGCCCGGCCAGGCCCGTGAGCTGCCAGCTGACGGTGATGGTGTTGCCGTCCAGCGCATAGGTCTTGTCAATGTGCGGCCGGCTGAAGTGCAGGCCCTTGGCGCGGTAATCGGTGAGCGGTACGCCATCCAGTTCGTCGCGCCAGAGCGTGCGCGGCAAGTCGTCCGGCACGATGTCGGCGCTGCTGATCGGGTGCTTGAAACGAACGATGTCGTGCGCCGAGGCAATGCCGTCGCCGTGGTGCCGGCTTTCACCCAGGCTGATCCTGTCGTGGTAGTGCTCGTGATAGCGGCGCAGCGTGTCGCCGAAATTGTGGTTGAGGACGTAGCTGGACAGTTCGTGCGCCGAAGCGAGCCCGTCGTCGCGCAGGGCGATCTGCAGCCCGGTGCTGCGGGCCAGGGTTTCGTCGCGGCCATCGAGGTCGACATCGCCGACCACCAGGGCGGGGCGGGGCTGCAGGCGGTCGAGTTCGGCTTCCAGTTCGACGATGTTGTTCCACACCGCGCGGCGCAGGTGCGGCAGGTACAGGCCGCCGAACAGGCCGTGCCAGTAGGCGTCGTTGGCCTGCGCCCGATACAGGTCATCGACCAGCGCCGGCGGCGGGTCGGGGATCTCGCCCAGGCGGGCCGACAGCCCCTGCATGCGCTTGTGCATCCAGTTGGCTTCCGGGTAGCGGGAGAGGAAATTGCGCCAGATGCCGCCGCGCACGAAAGGCCGGTGCAGGTCGCCGCGCCCGGCGGCCTTCTCGGCGGCGAGAAAGTCGGCATAGATGCGCGCCGCCGGCATGGGCAGCGTCCATTCGTTCATCTCGCTGTACGAGGTGGTCGGCAGGTAAACGATGCCGCGTGTGGCGTGCCCGGCATGGAAGTCGGCGTAGGTGGCGGTGCGGATTTTCGGGCTGGCCAGCACGCCTTCGATCAGCGCTTTCAGCCAGCCGCGGTTGTAGACCCAGTCGTAGGTCTCCGGCCAGATGCCGAATTTCTCGATGTCGTCGAAGTAGATGGCGGCCACCTGGCCCTGCTCCGCCAGGCCTTCGAGGTAAGCGATCACTTCGTGCGCCGGCGAGAAGGGCAGGCGGTAGCGCAGGGCTTCCGAGATCGGGAAGAGGTCGAGCCGCGTGCCGTCTTCCTCGGTGCTGAAATAGCCATCCAGCGCCGTGGCCGGCTGGCCGGTGCAGAAGAAATGGTAGTCGTCCACCGTCACGTAGCGGATGCCGGTTGCGGCCAGCGCCGGCACGACGGCGGATTCCCAGACCCGTTCGGTCAGCCAGGCGCCGCTCGGCTGCACGCCGGTCCACGCGGCCAGCTTGTCGTTGAGGGTTTGCAACTGGCCGATGCGGTCGCGATGCGGAATGGCGGCCAGCACCGGCTCGGTATCGCCCGAGCTGAACAGCTCGACCTGGCCACGGCGCACCATTTCGGCGAGCAGTGCCATGTCGGCCGGGTGGTGTTCGCGCAGCCAGTCGAGCAGCCAGCCGGAAAAGTGGGCGGCGAAACGGAAATCCGGGTAGGCGTGCAGGGTGTGCAGGAAGGGCTTGTAGCAACGCTGGTGGGCGTCCTCGATCACTTCCGGGAAATTGCCGACCGGTTGGTGGGCGTGCACACCGAGGAGGAGGGTGATAGTTTGGGTCATGGGGGTTTTCAACGCAGCGGCGCGGAGGGGGCGGAGGAACGCGGAGGAAAGGCAGGTTGAGGCAAGGAGGCAACGCCTTTGCTCTCGCATTCCTTGCGCTCTCCGGTTTTTTCTCCGCGCCGTTGCGTTGAAGGTTTTTGGGGTTTCATCATCTCAATTGGCGCGGCGCATGGTGCCGCCGCTTTCCGGTGCGCCGCCGCCCTTGCTGATCGGGTGGTCGACGCTGGCTGGTATGGGCAGGTCGAGCAGGCGGTAGAGGGCTTTCAGGTTTTCACGGAACAGGCCGTCGAAGCAGGCTACCGATTGTGGCGAGTTGTAGTCGCCCAGCCACCAGAACCAGTCCGAACTTTCACAAATGGAGAGCCGGCGGATGACTTCGGCCTGCGCGGCGGCATCGAGCCGGCCGCTATCCAGCGCACGGTCGGCGCATTGCTTGATGTCGCACAGCATTTCCCAGGCGCGGTTCTTGTCCGCGTTGCCGATCCAGGTCGACAGGGTGCCGTACACCCAGCTGCCGGCAGTCAGGCGCGGCAGGCGAACCCGCCGGTCGTGCTGGCTGGTCGCCGCTTCCGACAGGGTGAGGGTACGGATGGCCGGGTTCCTGGCCAGGGATTCATAGAGATCGCTGAAGAAATACCAGGCGTTGTACGGGTAGTACTCCCAGGCATTTTCGCCGTCGAGAAAGACCGGCATCAGGTTGCGGCTATCCTGCAGGTGGAGGGCTTTCAGTTCGGTCATGAAATGCTGGGCAGCGTCGCGGCCGTGCCACTTGGCGTATTCGAAACCGATCAAGTCTGACAGGTATTCGTTACGGAAAAATAAAGTCATGTCGCCCGGTGTGCCTTCCGGCGGCAGCCAGGCGACGGAGGTGCGCGCGTCGTTGCCGGCCGAGTGCTTCAATACGCCGTGGCTGCTCGCTGTCCAGGCAAAACCGGCGCCGCCGATCTGCTTGAGGAAGGGCGTGGACAGGGCGCCTTCGGCTGGCCACAGGCCGCCCGGCGGCTGCCCGAAGCGGCGGGTGTGGCTGGCCCGTGCCGCCGCCAGGTGCGCTTCGACCCGCGAGCGGCCGCCCGGGTATTCCGGGGCGGCGGGCAGCGGGCAATCCGGCCATGCCTCGCGGGCAGCGTTGAAGTCGATGAGCAGCGGGGCCAGCGGGTGCGTGCCCGGGGTGCAGGACAGTTCGACCCGGCCGCTGTCGGCCAGCGCCCGGTAACGCGGGATCAGGTCGCCGACCGCCGCGCCCAGTTCGGCCAGCAGGGCCTGGCGGTCGGCCGGTGTGAAGCCGTCGCCCTTGGCCATCAGTTGCGGCACGATCTTGCCGCTGCGGCGCAGGCTTTCGCCGCTCCAGGCCAGCAGGTACCAGGTGGCGAGGTCGGCGAGGTAGTGCCCGGACAGGTAGTTCAGCCCGTTGCCGTCGTGGGCGCGGACGAAGGTGAGCAGGTCGCGCAGCCGCCGGTAATGGGCAAAGGGTTCGAGCATGGTTGGCGCGTGGCAGCGGAAGGCCATGTCGAGCAGCCAGTCGCGGTCGGCTTGCCGCAGTTTTGTCGGGTCCGGCGTGGCGGCGATGCGCAGCAGCGGGTCGCGCCACTGGCCGGTGGCGAACTGGTCGGCGTAGTCCTCGATCTGGTCGAGCAGCACCGGCACGAAATTGACCGTGCACCGGATGTGCGGGTGGCGCTCCAGATGCGCCGCCATGTCGGTGTAGTCCTTGATGGCGTGCAGGAAAACCCAGGGCAGCAGGAACTCGCCGCTGTCCGGGTGGCGGTAGTCCGGCTGGTGCATGTGCCACAGGAAGGCGAGGTCGGCCATCAGATCTTCTCGGCGGCACCCTGGCCGAGCATTTCGGCGGTGACCAGCGTGATGCCCTTGGGGCTGACATGGAAGCGTTGGCGGTCGGCCTCCGGATCGACGCCGATCTGCATGCCCTCCGGAATGCGGCACTGCTTGTCCACCACACAGCGCTTGAGAATGGCGTGGCGGCCAATGTCGGCGCCGGGCAGGATGACCGAATCCTCGACCGTCGCCCAGCTATGCACATAGACGCTGGAGAAGAGCAGCGAGCGCTTCACCGTGGCGCCGGAGATGATGCAGCCGCCGGCGACCAGCGAGTCGATGGCGGTGCCGCGCCGGTCGTCGTCATCAAAGACGAACTTGGCCGGCGGCAGTTGCTCCTGGTAAGTCCAGATCGGCCAGTCGCGGTCGTAGAGGTTGAGCTCCGGCGTCACCTTGGTCATTTCCATGTTCGCTTCCCAGTAGGCGTCGATGGTGCCGACGTCGCGCCAGTACGGCGCGTGGTGGTCGCTGCCGACGCAGGAGTCGGCGAAGCGGTGGGCGAACACGCGGTAGCGCGGCACGATGTAGGGAATGATGTCCTTGCCGAAGTCGCGGCTGGAACCCTGGGTCAGCGCATCGCGCTCAAGCTGCTCGAACAGGAACCTGGTGTTGAAAATGTAAATCCCCATCGAGGCCAGCGCCCGCCCGGGATTGCCCGGCATGGGCGGCGGGTTCTGCGGCTTCTCGACGAACTCGATGACACGGCCTGCTTCATCCACACCCATCACCCCGAATTCGCGGGCTTCGCTGATGGGCACGTCGATGCAGGCGACGGTCATGTCGGCGTGCTGACGGGCATGCTCGGCCAGCATGCGGCCGTAGTCCATCTTGTAGATGTGGTCGCCGGCAACGACCAGGATGTGCTCCGGCTGGTAGCGGCGCAGGAAATGCAGGTTCTGGTAGACGGCATCGGCCGTCCCCTGGTACCACTGGTTTTCGTCGATCTGCTGCTGCGCCGGCAGCAACTGGATGAACTCATCGAAACGCCCGTCGAGGAAGCTCCAGCCGCGCTGGATGTGGCGGATCAGGCTGTGCGCCTTGTACTGCGTGGCCACACCGATCTTGCGGATGCCGGAATTGACGCAGTTGGAGAGCGTGAAATCGAGGATGCGGAACTTGCCGGCAAAGGGCACGGCCGGCTTGGAGCGGAAATCGGTCAGTTGCTTGAGGCGGGTGCCGCGTCCGCCGGCCAGGATGATGGCGAAGGTGTTGCGCGTCAGGTGGCTGATGAAGCGCATGTCGCTCTGTTCCCGCATTTCGCAATAAGCCTGATGTGGGCAGTTCGTGCTAATGGGCATGGCGGACCTCCCGGGTCACTGTTTTGAGCTTATGATACTGCGACAGGGGGTCCAGATGCAGCATTCGCAAGCGCTTTACCTGTTCAACGAAGGCAGCAATTTCCAGGCTTACCGCCTGCTTGGCGCCCATGTCGGCGACATGGGAACGGTGTTCCGCGTATGGGCGCCGAATGCCGGCCGCATCTCGGTGATCGGCGATTTCAACGGCTGGCATGGCGACGTTCATGCCCTGCACGCCCTCGGCGCATCGGGCGTGTGGGAAGTGACGGTTCCCGAGGCACTTCCCGGCAGCCTGTATCGCTTCGAAATCACCAACCGCCACACCGGCGACAAGCTGATCAAGGGCGACCCCTATGCCCGCGGCTTCGAGCACCGGCCCGGCTCCGCCGCCTATGTCGTGCCGCCCTCGGCGCATGCCTGGGGCGATGCCGACTGGCTGCAACGCCGCGCCGCCTGGGACTGGCAGCAGGCCCCGGTCAACATCTACGAAGTGCATGCCGGCTCATGGATGCGCCACCCCGATGGCTCGCCCTACCTGTGGCGCGAACTGGCCGAGCGGCTGATCCCCTACGCCGTGCAGCAGGGCTACACCCACCTCGAACTGCTGCCCATCACCGAACACCCGCTCGACGAATCCTGGGGCTACCAGACCACCGGCTACTTCGCGCCAAGCTCGCGCTACGGCTCGCCGGACGACCTGCGCGCCTTCATCGACGCCTGCCACCAAGCCGGCCTCGGCGTGCTGCTCGACTGGGTGCCCGGCCACTTCCCGCAGGACGACTGGGCGCTCGCCCGTTTCGACGGCACCGCGCTGTACGAGCACGAAGACCCGCGCCTCGGCCTGCATGCCGATTGGGGCACCCACATCTTCAACTACGGCCGCCACGAGGTGCGCAGCTTCCTGCTCTCCTCGGCCCACTGGTGGCTCAGCGAGTTCCACTTCGATGGCCTGCGCGTCGACGCCGTCGCCTCCATGCTCTACCTCGACTACTCGCGCCAAGCCGGCGAGTGGCTGCCCAACCAGCACGGCGGCCGCGAGAACCTGGACGCCATCGATTTCCTCAAGGAACTCAATGCCATGGTGCACGCCGAATTCCCCGGTGCGCTGACCATCGCCGAGGAATCCACCGCCTGGCCGCAGGTGTCGCGCCCCACCTACCTCGGCGGCCTCGGTTTCTCGATGAAATGGAACATGGGCTGGATGAACGACAGCCTGCGCTACTTCGCCCGCGACCCCATCCACCGCCGCTGGCACCACGACGAACTCACCTTCGGCCAGATGTACGCCTACAGCGAAAACTTCGTGCTGCCGCTGTCGCACGACGAGGTGGTGCATGGCAAAGGCTCGCTGCTCGGCAAAATGCCTGGCGACGCCTGGCAACGCCACGCCAACCTGCGCCTGCTGCTCGCCTGGCAAGCCCTGACGCCAGGCAAGAAACTGATGTTCATGGGCGGCGAATTCGGCCAGCAACGCGAATGGTCCGAAGCCCGCGAACTCGACTGGCCCCTGCTGGCAAACCCGGCCAACGCCGCGCTGCACCACCTGTCAGCCGATTTGAACCGCCTCTACCGCGACCTGCCCGCCCTGCACAGCCAGGACTTCACCAGCCTCGGCTTCGAATGGATCGACTGCCACGACAGCGAACACTCCATCCTCTCCTGGCTGCGCTGGGGCAAGGACGGCAGCTTCGTCGTCGTCGTCTTCAACTTCACCCCGGTCCCGCAAACCGCCTACC
>JAEUOE010000078.1 GCA_016790885.1 Dechloromonas sp.
GCGGGTGGGTGGCCGGAAAGTGCCGTATACTTGTCATCTTTGGGCGGGTTTTTGCTGAAACTCGTCTGGTAACGCCCCATTCTAGACCAGAGTCATGACTTCCAACGCCAATCAATATACTTGGGCCGGCCGTTTCTCCGAGCCCGTCTCCGATCTCGTCAAACGCTACACCGCCTCCGTGGATTTCGACCAGCGCATGTGGCGCCAGGACATCCGCGGTTCGCTGGCGCACGCCAAGATGCTCGCCAAGCAGGGCATCATCAGCGCCCAGGACCTCGCCGACATCGAGCGCGGCATGGCGCAGGTGGCGCAGGAAATCGAGTCCGGCCAGCTGGAATGGTCGATTGACCTCGAGGACGTGCACCTCAATGTCGAAAAGCGCCTGACTGCCCTCGTCGGCGATGCCGGCAAACGCCTGCACACCGGCCGTTCGCGCAACGACCAGGTGGCGACCGACATCCGCCTCTACCTACGTGATGCCATCGACGACATCCAGGTGTTGCTGAAGCAATTCCGCAGCGCACTGGTCGATCTGGCCGAAAAGGAAGCCGCCACGCCGATGCCCGGCTTCACCCATCTGCAAGTGGCGCAACCGGTCACATTCGGCCACCACATGCTCGCCTACTTCGAAATGTTCGGCCGCGATGCCGAGCGTTTTGCCGATGCCCGCAAGCGCACCAACCGCCTGCCGCTCGGTTCCGCCGCGCTGGCCGGCACCACCTACCCGATCGACCGCGAATTCGTCGCCGCCGAACTGGGCTTCGAGGGCGTCTGCGAAAACTCGCTCGACGCCGTGTCGGATCGCGACTTCGCCATCGAATTCACCTCGGCCTGCGCACTGCTGATGATGCATATCAGCCGCCTGTCCGAAGAACTGGTCATGTGGATGAGCCCGCGCATCGGCTTCATCCAGATCGCCGACCGCTTCTGCACCGGCTCGTCGATCATGCCGCAGAAAAAAAACCCGGACGTCCCGGAACTGGCGCGTGGCAAGACCGGCCGCGTCTACGGCCAGCTGATGAGCCTGCTGACCCTGATGAAGTCGCAGCCCCTGGCCTACAACAAGGACAATCAGGAAGATAAGGAACCGCTGTTCGACGCTGTCGACACGGTCACCGACACCCTGCGCATTTTCGCCGACATGGCCGGCGGCATCACGGTCAAGCCTGAAGCCATGAAAGCTGCGCTGACCCAGGGGTTCGCCACGGCCACCGACCTCGCCGACTACCTGGTCAAGAAGGGCCTGCCCTTCCGCGACGCGCACGAAGCAGTCGGCCACGCCGTCAAGGCGGCCGAAGCCAAGGGCGTCGACCTGCCGCAACTGACACTCGATGAACTGCGCGCCTTCTGCCCGCAGGTGGAAGCCGATGTCTTCGCCGTGCTGACTGTCGAAGGCTCGCTGGCCTCGCGCAACCACATCGGCGGCACCGCGCCGGCACAGGTCAGGGCGGCCATCGCCCGCGCCCGCCAGCGTCTCGGCTGAACCTGAAAACAGCGGTTCAAACCTTCATTCAACGCAGAGGCGCAGAGGGAGCGGAGGAACGCAGAAATGGGCTTTTTGCCAGGCTCTGCGAACCCCGTTTTTCTCTGCGCCTTTGCGTTGAAATCCAGTTCTTTGCCTGCGGCTTTTTTGCACCTTCGACGGCAGAGGTTTAATATATAAGCACTCGTTGATATTCAAAATCAACCTGCCTAATAATTCACCTCAGGACGAACAGCATGTACAACACCGTTGTCGACAGCACCCCCCTCATCAAGGTCACCAGCGCCAAGCACGAAGCCAGTTATTCGGTGAACGGCTCGCTGATGAACCCGCTGGAAGCCTTCTATGCCGCGCTGGCAGCCTGCGCCGCCGTCTATACCAAGAAGGCCTGCAAGGAACTCGGCATCTCGCCGGAAGGCATCGTCATCGACTGCAAGCCCTTCACCGGCACCGGCGGCCCGCTGACCCTGGCCAAGTTCCGCAGCGAAGTGCGCTTCCCGGCGCACTTCACTGCCGAGCAGAAGGCCGCAGTGCTGGAAAGCGTTGCCCACTGTGCGGTCAAGGAAATCGTCAAGGATGGTTCCAGCATCGATTTCCAGGTGACCGAAGCCTGATCGCCGGGCAAGCAGCCAACAAAAAACCGGGGCGCGCCCCGGTTTTGCATTTCAGCCCGCCGACAATCAGGCGGCAATGCCTTCCAGCAACTGCTGCAACTCGCCGGAGTGGTACATCTCCTTCATGATGTCGCAGCCACCGATGAACTCGCCCTTGATGTAGAGCTGCGGGATGGTCGGCCAGTTGGCGTATTCCTTGACGCCATTGCGGATTTCCTCGTCGGCCAGCACGTTGACGGTGACGAAGTCATTGACGCCGCAGACCTTCAGGATCTGCACGGCGGTCGCCGAGAAGCCGCACTGCGGGAAACGGGCATCGCCCTTCATGTAGAGGACGACCGGGTTGTTGGTCACGGTTTCGCGGATGCGTTGCTGAACGTCGGACATGCTATCTCCAGATTACAGATGAGCGCCTGAGACACGGGCTATGCCGGCCAGGTCGGGATGAGTGAATGCTTCTTTGAACCCGGCAGCGGCCAATAAGTTCCGGCTCGCCTCGCCTTGATTGTAGCCGTGCTCGAAGAGCAGCCAGCCACCGGGATTGAGGTGTGCTGCCGCATCGGCCACGATGCGCCGGATGCAGGCCAGGCCATTGCCGCCGGCTTCCTGGTCGGTCAGCGCCAGGCGGGGTTCGTGCGGCAGGCCGTTCAGTTCCAGATGCGGGTCGCCTTCGGCCACATAGGGCGGATTGGAAACGATGAGGTCGAAGCGCCGCCCGGCCAGCGGTGCGAACCAGTCGCCTTCGTGGAAATCGACTTTCGCGCCCAGGCGGCCGGCGTTGTTGCGGGCGACAGCCAGTGCACCGGGCGACAAATCGACGGCCGATACGGTAGCGACCGGGCATTCCAGCGCCAGCGAAACGGCCACGATGCCCGAGCCGGTGCCGAGATCGACAACGTCGGCCGCCGCACGCCCGGCCAGTACTTCCAGCGCCAGTTCGATCAGCACTTCGGTTTCGGGGCGCGGGATCAGCACGGCGGGCGACACCTGAAAAACCCGCCCGCGAAACTCTGCTTCGCCGAGCAGATAGGCCAGCGGCTCGCCGGCGGCGCGCCGCTCAACCCAGGCCACAAACTGCTCGCCGGCCGGCCCGATGACCGGCATTTCCGGACGCGCCAGCAGGTCGGCATGCGAGCAGCCGGTGGCATATTGCAGCAACAGCCGGGCATCGAGCCGGTCGATCCGCTGCCGCGCGAAAGCCAGCGCTTCGCCGAGCGTGGTCACACTCAGCCCTGCTCCGCCAGTTCGGCCAGCAGGTCGGCCTGGTGTTCGGAAGCCAGCGCGCCGAGCAGTTCGTCCATGTCGCCATCCATGATCGCGGCAATCTTGTATAGCGTCAGATTGATCCGGTGGTCGGTGATGCGCCCCTGCGGGAAGTTGTAGGTGCGGATGCGCTCGGAGCGGTCGCCGGAGCCGATCAGGCTCTTGCGGGTGCTGGCGATGGCGCTCTGCTGGGCGCGCACCTGAACGTCCTTGATGCGGGCGGCCAGCACGCGCATGGCCGAAGCCTTGTTGGCGTGCTGCGAACGGCCGTCCTGGCATTCGGCGACGATGCCGGTCGGCAGGTGGGTGATACGCACCGCCGAGTCGGTCTTGTTGATGTGCTGGCCGCCGGCGCCGGAGGCGCGGAAGGTGTCGATGCGCAGGTCGGCCGGGTTGAGGTTCACATCCTCGACCTCGTCGGCTTCCGGCATCACCGCGACGGTGCACGCCGAGGTGTGGATGCGGCCCTGGGTCTCGGTTTCCGGCACGCGCTGCACACGGTGGCCGCCAGACTCGAATTTCAGCCGCGAGTAGGCGCCGTTGCCGGCCAGGCGGCAGATGATTTCGCGGTAGCCGCCGAGCTCGGATTCGCTGGCCGACAGAATCTCGACCTGCCAGCGCTGGCGTTCGGCATAGCGCGAATACATGCGGAAGAGATCGCCGGCGAACAGCGCCGACTCGTCACCCCCCGTGCCGGCGCGAATTTCGAGCAGCACGCTGCGCTCGTCGTTGGGGTCCTTCGGCAGCAGCAGCTTCTGCAAATCGATTTCCAGTTCCGGCAGGCGGGCCTTGGCGACGGCCATTTCCTCCTCGGCGAACTCGCGCATGTCGGGATCGGCCAGCATGGCCTCGGCTTCAGCCAGATCGTTTTCGGCCTGACGGAAGGCGTTGAACTGGATGGCGACCGGCTCGACCTCGGCGCGTTCGCGCGACAGCTTGCGGAACTGTTCCATGTTGTTGGCCGCATCGGGCGAGGCCAGCATGCGGTCGATTTCGTCGAGGCGATCGACCAGCAACTCAAGTTTTTGGCGGATGCTCGATTTCATGGGATAGGGCCAGCCGTGGAATGGGTTCAGGGGGGCGAAATTCTAACCGAGATCGCCGCTCATCGGCGATGAAAGGTGATTGCCAGCAAGGACTTATGCGGCAATAATCGTCGCCTTCGCAGCCCGACTCTCATGCACGAAGTCTCCCATTCCTTCATCGCCCTGGCGAAAACGCTTGAGCTGCGCTGGCAGAGTTACCGCAGCAGTGGTGACTTCGACCAGTTCGTCGAGTTCACGCTGTCGCTCAACGGCCTGACCGAGCGCCTCAACCAGCAGAACCTGCCGGGGCTGGCCAGCGCCTGCCAGGAACTGGAGAACCGCGCCCTCGGGTTGTTCACCGACCATACCCTGCGCCCGGTTTCCGACGAACAGGCGGCAGCGATCAGCCAGCAGCTCGGCGCCATCCTGCAACTGCTGCAGCGCCATGAAACGCCAGCCGTCATCACCAAGCGCCTGACCGACCACGCCGACGACGAGCGCGACCCGTGGATACGCCAGCGCAACGTGCTGATCGTGTCGCGCCCCGGGCACCCGTGGAGCGCCGCGCTGGTCGAGCAACTGAGTTTCTACGGTTTCCGGCCGCACACCCTGGGCTGGGATGACGAAGCGGCCCTGGACGAGGCGCCGCTGGCCATCGTGCTGGTGCCCGACCACGAGGCCAGCACCTACCCGCCGCAGGCGCTGGACGCCTTGCAACGCCTGAAGGCGCGCTACGTCGCCAGCTATGTCTATTGCCTGTCGGTGCCCGCCTCGCTGGAAGCCATCGTCGGCCTGCAGCGGGCCGGCGCCAATGTCTGCATACCGGCCGAGATCAAATTGAGCGACATCCTGTCGCGCATCCTCGACCTGGTCGAAAGCCGCGAACAGGAAACGCACCGCGTGCTCATCGTCGAGGACTCGAAGACCGCCGTCGCTCACATCCAGCGCGCTCTCGACCTGCACGGCATCGACAGCCGCGCCATCAACACGCCGCTGGCGCTGCTCCAGGTCTGTGCCGAATTCCGGCCGCACGCCATCCTGATGGACATGTACATGCCCTTCTGCACCGGCGTCGAGGTCACCCGCGCCCTGCGCCAGATTCCCGAATACCAGTCGCTGCCGGTCATCTACCTATCCGGCGAGACCGACATCGGGCAACAGGTGGAAGCCCTGCGCCTGGGCGGCGACCAGTTCCTGACCAAGCCGGCCAACCCGATCATCCTCAGCGCCGTGGTCAAGACCAAGATCGAGCGCTACCGCGACATGCTGCGCTCCGGCCGCCACGACAGCCTGACCGGCCTGCTCAACCACTCGGCCTCCAAGGAACAGCTGGCGCAGATGCTGCGCCGCAGCTTGCCGGCCGGCCACCTGGCCGTGGCGATGATCGACATCGACCGCTTCAAGTCGATCAACGACAACTACGGGCACCCAGTCGGCGACCAGGTCATTCGCAGCCTGGCCTGGCTGCTGCGTGGCCGCTTGCGCAACTCCGACCTGATCGGGCGCTATGGCGGCGAGGAGTTCATCATCGCCCTCGGCGGCGTCGATATGGGCCAGGCGATGACGCTGCTCGACCGTATCCGTGAAGATTTTTCGCGCTTGCCGCACGCCCACGGCCGCGGCGCCCTGCGCGCCAGCTTCAGTTGCGGCATCGCCGCCGTGCCCAGTTATGTCACAGCCAGCGCGTTGATCGAAGCCGCCGATGAGGCGCTGCTGCAGGCCAAGCGGGACGGACGCAACCGGATCGTCGCCGCCAGCCAAAAGCGGCCCGCCCAATAGGCGATGTGCCAACCGGCCATAGCGGCCGGCCGTTATTTAGTCGCCGGAATGCAGATGAAACAGCCGGGCAGCGGCGTGCTGCAACTGGCTGCGCTCGTGGCCATCGGCTGAATTGAGCGTTTGCGTCGGGGCGTGCAGGAATTTGTTGGTCAGGCGGTGCGACAGGTGGTCGAGCACCTTTTCCGGATTCTCGCCCTTGGCCAGCAGCTTCAGCGCATGCTCCATCTCGTGGCGACGCATGCGCTCGGCCGAATCGCGCAGCGAGCGGATGACCGGCACCGTATCGCGCGATTCCAGCCAGCCGAGGAAATCCCTGACCCGGTTGGCGATGATGTCCTCGGCCTCGACCACCGCCGCCTGCCGCGACTCCAGGCCGCTTTCGACCACTTGCGCCAGATCGTCGACGGTGTAGAGGAAAACGTCGTCGAGCCGGCCGACCTCTTCCTCGATGTCGCGCGGCACGGCCAGGTCGACCATGAACATCGGGCGATGGCGGCGGACCTTGACCGCCCGTTCGACCATACCCAGGCCGATGATGGGCAGCGGAGCGGCGGTACAGGACACGACGATGTCGTGCTGGGCCAGGTGTTCGGCCAGCTCGTCGAGGCGGATGGCGGTGCCACCGTATTGCTCGGCCAGCGCCCGGCCGCGTTCGACCGTACGGTTGGCGATGGTGACCTGCTTCGGCTTCTGGGCACAGAAGTGGGCGGCACACAGTTCGATCATCTCGCCGGCGCCGATGAACAGGATGCGCTGCTCGGCAATCGACTCGAAGATGCGCTCGGCCAGATGCACGCCGGCCGCAGCCATGGACACGATATTGGCGCCGATGGCGGTCGTGCTGCGCACTTCCTTGGCGACCGAGAAGGAGCGCTGGAACAGCTTGTGCAGCTGGGTACCGAGGGTGCCGTTTTCCTCGGCGGCACGCACGGCGTCCTTCATCTGGCCGAGGATCTGCGGCTCGCCGATGACCATCGAGTCAAGGCCGCTGGCAACGCGGAAGGCGTGGCGGATGGCTTCCGGCTGGTTATGGGTATAGACGTAGGGCGCCAGTTCGTCGCGCGGCACCTGGTGGTAATGGGCCAGCCAGTCGATCACCACGTCGGGCGACTCGGCGGCGCAGTAGATCTCGGTACGGTTGCAGGTGGACAGGATGGCCACCTCGCGCACCGGCCGCTCGCGCGTCAGGTCGCTCAGTGCGTGGCCCAGCTTGTCGGCACCAAACGCGACGCGCTCGCGGATGGCGAGCGGAGCGGAATGGTGGTTGATGCCGAGAGTAAAAATCACCGGTGTCGGTTAGCGCTGACGAAATGGGGGGCGATTATAACATCCGCCCCTGACCACCCGATTTACCGTGGATCAGAACAGGAAGGCCTGCTTCTCTGGCGCTGCCGCGGGCTGGTTGTCGGCGCCGAACACGCGCATCTGGCGCGGCCGGAACCACACCGACTGGCCGACCGCCAGTTGCAGGGACTCGTGGCGCTCGCGCGACAGCTCGACTTCGACGATCTCGCCACCGTGCTGCAACTCGACACGCACCACCGGGCCGATCGGATGGACATGGGCGACCGTCGCCTGCAGCGCACCATCTGCCGCCTGCTGGGTGATGTCGATATCGTGCGGGCGGACGAAGGCCGTCGCCTTCTCTGCCGCCGCATGCCGCTCGACCTCGGCATAGCCGCCCTGCACCCGGCTGTGGAAGACGTTCACATTGCCAAGGAACTGGTAAACGAAAGGTGACGCGGGGCTGGAATACACCTCGTCCGGCGAGCCGATCTGTTCGATCTTGCCGTGGTTCATGACCACCACGCGGTCGGCCACCTCCAGCGCCTCTTCCTGGTCGTGGGTAACGAACACCGACGAGATGTGCATGTCGTCGTGCAGGCGGCGCAGCCAGCGGCGCAGCTCCTT
>JAEUOE010000106.1 GCA_016790885.1 Dechloromonas sp.
GAACGGCACGGCCGCCCTTGGTGCGCGAACGGACCAGGAAGCCATGGGTGCGCTTGCGGCGCACGACCGACGGTTGATACGTGCGTTTCATGTCGTAATCCCTTGATGTGCTAAGAAAAACACGCGATTAGACTCTGTTGATGGGGGGTTTGTCAAGATCAATTATTTTTCAAAGCTGTGGATAACTTGTTTGAGGGCAGGTAAAATTGCCAGTTCGTCAGCAACCGAAGGGTTTTTGACGTATCCAGAAAATTGCAAATAAATCATAGATCTAATAACCGCCATCGAGTGAATGTTCGAATGCGCGGGGAGGAGTGTTTTCGTCGATGGCCGGTTTTTGGGAATCCTGTTTGCAACGCTTCGAGCAGGAACTGCCCGCGCAGCAATTCAACACCTGGATCAGGCCGCTTCGGCTTGAAGGTGAAACCACGGCTCTGGAAAACGGTTTGCGCCTGATCGCGCCCAACGGATTCATCCTGAAATGGGTACGCGATCGTTACTTGTCCCGTATCGAAGACTATAGCCGCAATTTTTTCGCCGGCCCGGTCACCATTGCATTGGTTATCGGTTCGGGCAAGGTCGCCCCAGCGCGTGTCGAAGCGACCAGTGCCGAGCCGGCTGAAAGCGCCCCGGCCAAACCGAACGGTCCGGTCGAGCGCAAGGGCAGCGCCCAGGAAAAACCGGGTGCCCGCAAGAACAATTACGAAAAATCCCGCCTGTTCCCGACCTTCACCTTCGACAACCTCGTCGTCGGCAAGGCCAACGACTTGGCCCGGGCGGCGGCCGTGCAGGTCGCCCACAATCCGGGCGGCGCCTACAACCCGCTGTTCATCTACGGCGGCGCCGGTCTCGGCAAGACCCACCTGATCCACGCCATCGGCAACACCATCCTGACGGAAAACCCGGAAAAGGTCGTCCGCTATGTACACGCCGAGGATTATTACTCCGACGTCGTCCGCGCCTACCAGCAGAAGTCCTTCGACACCTTCAAGCGCATGTACCGTTCGCTCGATGTGCTGCTGCTCGACGACGTACAGTTCTTCAACGGCAAGAACCGTTCGCAGGAAGAGTTCTTCTTCCTGTTCAACGCGCTGATCGAAGCCCGCAAGCAGATCATCATCACCTGCGACACCTATCCGAAGGACATCAACGGTCTGGACGACCGGCTGGTCACCCGCTTCGACTGGGGCCTGACCGTACAGATCGAGCCGCCGGAACTGGAGATGCGCGTCGCCATCCTGAAGAAGAAGGCCGAGGCGGAAGGTATACAGCTCGACGACGAAGTCGCTTTCTTCATAGCCAAGCACCTGCGCTCCAACGTGCGCGAGCTGGAAGGCGCGCTGAAGAAGGTGCTGGCCTATTCCTCCTTCCATGGCCGCGCCATTGCGCTGGACCTGGCCAAGGAGGCGCTGAAGGACGTCATCGGCTCGGTGCGCAACGTCGGCATCGACAACATCCAGAAGACCGTCGCCGACTATTACAAGATCAAGGTCGCCGACCTGTTTTCCAAGAAGCGCACCCGCGCCATCGCCCGGCCGCGCCAGGCCGCCATGTGGCTATGCCGCGAAGTGACCTCGCACAGCTTCCCGGAAATCGGCGATGCCTTTGGCGGTCGCGACCACACGACGGTCATCCACGCGGTGAAGACCATCGACAGCCTGCGCACCAAGGAAAACGAGTTGAACCACGATCTGCACGTATTGCTGCAAGTATTGAAAGGATGAGGCTGTCGATAATCCTGTGAACAAGTTGGTGGCGCTTTGTGAGTCATCTGGTGAAACCCGCTTTGTGGGAAAATTATCCGGATTTCATCCACAGGCAATCCAGAGACTTTCGCAGACTGCCAAAATCATTTCAATACGTTGAAACAAAAGATAAATTTTCAGTTATCCACAGAATTGTTCCCGATATAGTCTATAAAGGAATTTAATTTATGGTTCTTATTAAAACCCAAAGAGACACGCTTCTTGCCCCGCTGCAGTCTGTGTCGGGAATTGTTGAACGCCGTCATACCCTGCCCATCCTGTCCAACGTGCTGTTGGAAAAGAAGGGCGATCGCCTGACCTTGCTGGCGACGGACATCGAAATCCAGATCACCACGACTACCCAGGGTGCCGGTGGTGACGGCGATGGCGCGGTTACAGTCGGGGCACGCAAACTGCAGGAAATCCTGCGTTCGCTGCCGGATACCACCGAGGTCAGCCTGCTCCTGGAAGACAAGCGCCTGCAAGTGCGCGGCGGCAAGAGCCGTTTCAGCCTGCAGACCCTGCCGGCTGATGATTTTCCGCGCATGACGATCAGCGAAGGTGAAACCAAGCAGTTCTCCATTTCGCAAAAGGCCTTCCGTCAGCTGCTGGCCAAGACCCAATATGCGATGGCTGCCCAGGACGTTCGCTACTACCTGAACGGCCTGCTGCTACTGGTTGAAGGAACGGAGCTGCGTGCCGTTGCCACCGATGGTCACCGCCTGGCCTTCGCCAGCGTGGCGATCGAAACCGAGCTGCCGCGTCAGGAAATGATCCTGCCGCGCAAGACCGTGCTCGAACTGAACCGTCTGCTGGTCGATACCGACGATGCGCTGAACATCACCCTGACGTCGAACCAGGTGCGCTTCGCCTTTGGTTCCGTCGTGCTGGTTTCCAAGCTGATCGACGGCAAGTTCCCGGATTACGAGCGGGTGGTTCCGGCCACCCTGAAAAACCACATGAAGGTCGGCCGCCAGACGCTGATGCAGGCCATGCAGCGTGCTGCCATCCTGACCAACGAGAAATTCCGCGGCGTGCGCGTGGTGCTCGGCGACAACAGCCTGAAGCTGATTGCCGCCAATGCCGAACAGGAAGAAGCGCAGGAAGAAATCGAAGTCGATTACAACGGCGACATCATCGATGTCGGCTTCAACGTTGGTTATCTGCTCGATGTGCTGAACAACGTGCATGCCGACGAAATTCAGTGGAGTTTCAACGACGCCAACTCGAGCGCCCTGATCACCCTGCCGGGTAATGATCGCTTCAAGTACGTCGTGATGCCGATGCGCATCTGATTTTCAAGCAGTAATCGAAAGAAGGTCTGCCCAGCCGGGCAGACCTTTTGCAGTTTCACGTGGAACCAAAACAATGAGTGAAGAGAACGTCCCGCAAAGCGCCTCGCCAGCCTACGGCGAATCGAGCATCCAGATCCTCGAAGGTCTGGAGGCCGTGCGCAAGCGCCCCGGCATGTACATCGGCGATACCTCGGACGGTACCGGCCTGCATCACCTGGTCTTCGAAGTTGTCGACAACTCCATCGACGAAGCCCTGGCCGGGCATTGCGACGACATCGTGGTCACCATTCACACGGACAACTCGATTTCCGTCACCGACAACGGTCGCGGCATCCCGACCGGCGTCAAGATGGACGACAAGCACGAGCCCAAGCGTTCTGCAGCCGAAATCGCATTGACGGAACTGCACGCCGGCGGCAAGTTCAACCAGAACTCCTACAAGGTATCGGGCGGCCTGCACGGCGTTGGCGTTTCCTGCGTCAATGCGCTGTCGAAGTTTCTGCGCCTGACCATCCGCCGTGACGGCAAGAAGCATTTCATGGAATTCTGCCGTGGCGTGCCGGTCGATCGGGCTATCGAAACGCGCGACGGTTTCGACGTATCGCCGCTGAAGGTCATCGGCGAGACCGAGAAGCGCGGCACCGAAGTGCACTTCCTGGCAGATGACGAAATTTTCGGCCACGTCGAATTTCATTACGAGATCCTGGCCAAGCGCCTGCGTGAATTGTCCTTCCTGAACAACGGCGTCAGCATCAAGCTGATCGACCAACGGGCGGGCAAGGAAGAACTGTTCGCCTTTGCCGGTGGCGTGCAGAGCTTCGTCGAATACATCAATCGCACCAAGTCGGTCCTGCATCCGACCATTTTCTATTCGGCGGGCGAAGCCAAGGTAGGCCAGGGCGCCAGCGATACCGGCATCACCATCGGCGTCGAAGTGGCGATGCAGTGGAACGACTCCTACCAGGAACAGGTGCTCTGCTTCACCAACAACATCCCGCAATCGGACGGTGGCACCCACCTGACCGGTTTGCGTGCTGCGATGACCCGCGTCATCAACAAGTACATCGACGAAAACGAGATCGCCAAGAAGGCCAAGGTCGACATCAGCGGCGATGATATGCGCGAGGGCCTGGCCTGCGTGCTGTCGGTCAAAATGCCCGATCCCAAGTTTGCCTCGCAGACCAAGATGAAGCTGGTGTCGTCCGAAGCCCGCCCGGCGGTGGAAGAAGTGGTTGCCCAGAAACTGGCCGACTTCCTGCTGGAACGTCCGGTCGATGCCAAGATGATTTGCGGCAAGATTGTCGAAGCTTCCCGTGCTCGTGAAGCTGCCCGCCGCGCCCGTGAGATGACCCGGCGCAAGGGCGTTCTGGACGGTGTCGGCCTGCCCGGCAAGCTGGCGGATTGCCAGGAAAAGGACCCTGCGTTGTGCGAAATCTACATCGTCGAGGGTGACTCCGCCGGTGGCTCGGCCAAGCAGGGTCGCGACCGCAAGTTCCAGGCGATCCTGCCGCTGCGCGGCAAGGTGCTCAATGTCGAGAAGGCGCGTTTCGACAAGCTGATTTCCTCCGAGCAGATCGTCACCCTGATCACCGCGCTCGGTACCGGCATCGGCAAGGACGATTTCAACGTCGAGAAGCTGCGCTACCACCGCATCATCATCATGACCGACGCCGACGTCGACGGCGCCCACATCCGCACGCTGCTGCTGACTCTGCTCTATCGCCAGATGCCGGAACTGGTCGAGCGCGGCTACATCTACATCGCCCAGCCGCCGCTCTACAAGGTCAAGCACGGCAAGACCGAGCGCTACCTGAAGGATGACCAGGAATACAACCAATTCCTGCTCAACATGGCCCTCGACGAGGCCGTGCTGACGCCGCGCGCCGGTGTCGACGGCATCAGCGGCCCGGCCCTGGAGGCGCTGGCCCGTTCCTGGCTGGCGACCGAGGCGGTGATCGAACGCCTGTCGCACATCATCAATCCGGAAGTGCTGCAGTCCATCGTTCGCCACAACCTGACCATCGACCTGTCCAGCGAGGACAAGGCCCGCGCCAGCGCCGAGCTGATCGCCGCCCATATCCCGGCCGGCACGCGCCTGGTGCCCAGGTTCGACGACATCCAGGAACGCTGGATCCTGCGCATCGAACGCATGCACCACGGCAACCTGAAGGTCGGCCTGATCGACGAGGATCTGCTGCTCTCCGGCGACTTCCTGCAACTCAAGCGCACGGCCGAAACCCTGGCCGGCCTGTTCGGGGCTGGTGCCGTGATGGCGCGCGGCGAGAAGAAACAGGTCGTGACCAACTTCGGCGATGCCATGAAGTGGCTGCTCAACGAAGTCGAACGCGGCATCAGCAAGCAGCGCTACAAGGGTCTGGGCGAAATGAACCCCGAGCAGTTGTGGGAAACGACAATGGACCCCAAGGTGCGCCGCCTGCTGCGCGTGCAGATCGACGACGCCATCGCGGCCGACGAAATCTTCACCACGCTGATGGGCGAACTGGTCGAACCGCGTCGGGCCTTCATCGAAACCAATGCGCTGAACGCGCGGATCGATATTTGACCGATTCCG
>JAEUOE010000114.1 GCA_016790885.1 Dechloromonas sp.
TCATCGAGAAGGCCGAGATCGTTTGATCTTCTTCATCTCCGATCTGCACCTGTCGCCCCGGTCACCCGGGGCGACTGCTTTGTTCCTCCGCTTTTTGGCCGGCCGCGCCCGCCAGGCCGAGGCCCTGTACATCCTCGGCGATCTCTTCGAGGTCTGGGTCGGCGACGATATCGACGACCCTTACCACAACCGGATCACCGCCGCCCTGCGGGCTGCCAGCGACGCCGGGCTGAAAATCTTCGTCATGCACGGCAATCGCGATTTTGCGCTGGGTGAGGATTTTGCCCGAGCGGCCGGTATCAGCCTGCTGCCCGACCCCTACGACCTGACCTTGCCGGAGTGGTCTTTCGTCCTCTCGCACGGCGACGCCCTGTGTCTCGACGACCTGGCCTACCAGGCCTACCGGGCCAAGGTGCGCGATCCGGAATGGCAGCGCAAGATGCGCGCCAAGCCGCGTTTCCTGCGCAGCCTGCTCGGCCGCTACATCCGCTGGCGCAGCGGCCGGCGCAAGCGTGACGACAGCTATGTCTATGCCGACCTGCAACCGGCAGCGACCGACGATTTCCTGCGTGACCACGGCTACACCACCTTCATTCACGGCCATACGCACCGGGCTGCCACGCACGACCACATCGTTGACGGCATCCACGTCGAGCGCTGGGTGCTGGCCGACTGGCACGAAGATCGTGGCGAGGCACTGGCCTGGAACGGCGAGGCGCTGACCCGCGAAGCCATCCTGCCCGAAAGCTGAAACCCACGGTGCCCACCCCTTCCAGCGCCCTCGGCGTCCTGCGCGACGTCTTCGGCTACCCGGCCTTTCGCGGCGAACAGGCCGAGATCATCGGCCATGTCGCCAGCGGCGGCGATGCCCTGGTTCTCATGCCCACCGGCGGCGGCAAGAGCCTGTGCTACCAGATTCCCGCCCTGCTCCGCCCGGGCTGCGCCGTGGTCGTTTCGCCCCTCATCGCCTTGATGCAGGACCAGGTCGATGCGCTGACCCAGCTCGGCGTCAAGGCCGCCTGCCTCAACTCCACCCTCGACTGGCGCGAAGCGCAGGCGGTCGAACAGGCGATCTTCAGCGGCCAGCTCGACCTCGTCTACATCGCCCCGGAACGCCTGCTGCTCGACCGCACGCTGGCCATGCTCGACGCGCTCTCCGAAGCCGGCAAGCTGGCCCTGTTCGCCATCGACGAAGCGCACTGCGTCTCGCAATGGGGCCACGATTTCCGCCCGGAATACCTGCAACTCTCCGCGCTGCACGAACGCTACCCCAAGGTTCCGCGCATCGCGCTGACCGCCACCGCCGACCAGGCAACGCGCAACGAAATCCTGCTACGCCTGGGCCTGGGCGAAGCCCGTGTCTTCCTGTCCAGCTTCGACCGGCCGAACATCCGCTACACCGTGGTCGAGAAGGACAACGCCAAAAAGCAGTTGCTCGGTTTCCTGGCCGGCCGCCAGGGCCAGGCCGGCATCGTCTATTGCCTGTCGCGCAAGAAGGTCGAGGAAACGGCCGAGTGGCTGTCGGCCCAGGGCTACCCGGCACTGCCCTACCACGCCGGCCTGCCGGCGCCGGAACGGGCCGCCAACCAGCGCCGCTTCCTGCGCGAGGAAGGCCTGATCATGTGCGCCACCATCGCTTTCGGTATGGGCATCGACAAGCCCGACGTCCGCTTTGTCGCCCATCTGGATTTGCCGAAAAGCATCGAAGCCTACTACCAGGAAACCGGTCGTGCCGGGCGCGACGGCGAGCCATCCGAAGCGTGGATGGCCTACGGCATGCAGGACGTGGCGCTGCAGCACGCCCGCATCAGCGAATCGGGCGCCGCCGAGGGCCAGAAGATCCTCGAAGCACAACGCCTGACCGCCCTGCTCGCCTATTGCGAAGCCCCGCGCTGCCGGCGCCAGGTGCTGCTCAACTATTTTGGTGAAGAACGCCAGCCCTGCGGCAATTGCGACGTTTGCGACAACCCGCCGGAACTGTGGGATGGCACGCAGGCGGCGCAGAAAGCGCTGTCGGCCATTTTCCGCACCGGCATGCGCTTTGGCGTCACACACCTCACCGACATCCTGCGTGGCAAGGCAACCGACAAGGTCAAGCAGTGGAACCACGACCAACTGCCCACCTTCGGGGTCGGCAGCGATCTCGACGACCACGCCTGGAAGAGCGTTTTCCGCCAACTGGCGGCTGCCGGGCTGGTGCATGTCGACATGGCCGAACACGGTGCGCTGCAACTGACCGAGGCGGCACGCGAGGTGCTCAAAGGACAGCGCACGGTGCAACTGCGCCGGCCGGTCAAACGCAAATCGACCCCGTCGCGGAGCAGCAGCGCCGTGGTCAGCGATCTGTCACCGGCCGACGAAGCCCTGTTCCAGTTGCTGCGCAAGTGGCGCGCCGACACCGCCCGCGAACAGGCCGTGCCGGCCTACGTCATCCTGCACGACAAGACGCTGCGCGAACTGGCCGAAGTCCGCCCGGTCAGCCACGGCCTGCTGGCCGGTATCACTGGCATGGGCAGCGCCAAGATCGAACATTACGGCGCGGAGTTGCTGGAACTGATTCGCAACGAGGCTTGAACAGGATTTGCCGATGGCCTCGCCCGCTGAAGAATCGACCCATTGGCTGAAGGGTATCCTGACCATCGCCATCCTGGTCGGCCTCGGTATTCTGCTTGCTTTCCCCCTGCTCTATGGCCAGCAACGCCGGCAGGTATCGATCAACGACTGTCGGGCGAGCAACGCCCCGCTCACCACAGTAAGCGGCACCCT
>JAEUOE010000132.1 GCA_016790885.1 Dechloromonas sp.
GAGCGGATCGTAATAGCTCATTTCAAATTTCTCCGATTTTTCCGGTTGACCGTGGGAGCCTCCCCTGATGGCTCCCGGAATGGCAAAGTAGCCGCTCAGGGCAAGGCGGCGGCGGGCGCCGTTTGCTCTTGCAAACAAGCCCGCCGACAACGCCGCCATGAGCGGCGCACTGCCATTACGAAAGCCAGCGCTTGCGGCGGCGGTAGTGCTTTACGTCCTTGAAGGATTTGCGACCGGCCGAACTCAGCCCGAGGTAAAACTCCTTGACGTCCTCGTTCGTCCGCAGCCCTTCCGCATCTCCTTCCATGACCACCCGGCCGTTCTCGAGGATGTAGCCGAAGTCGGCATACTTCAGCGCCACCATGGTGTTTTGCTCGGCGAGCAGGAAGCTGATGTTCTCGCGGCTGTTCAGATCCTTGACGATCTCGAACACCTCTTCGACGATCTGCGGTGCCAGGCCCATCGATGGTTCGTCGAGGAGCACCATCTCGGGGTTGGCCATCAGCGCCCGGCCGATGGCGCACATCTGCTGCTCGCCGCCGGAGGTGTAGCCGGCCTGCGAGGTGCGCCGCGTCTTGAGGCGCGGGAAGTAGTGGTAAACCTTTTCCAGGCTGTCTTTCAACTCGCTGCGCGAAATCGAACGGGTGTAGGCACCGGTCAGCAGGTTTTCCTCGATGGTCAGGTGGCCGAAGCAGTGGCGCCCTTCCATGACCTGGATGACGCCGCGCTTGACCAGTTCGTTCGGGGTCAGCTGGTCGACGCGCTGGCCCTTGTACTCGACCGAGCCCTTGGTCACGTCGCCGCGCTCGGCGTGCAGCAGGTTGGAAATCGCCTTCAGCGTCGTCGACTTGCCGGCGCCGTTGGCACCGAGCAGCGCGACGATCTTGCCCTTCGGTACGTTCAGCGACACGCCCTTGAGCACCAGGATCACGTGGTCGTAGATGACCTCGATGTTGTTGATGCTCAGGTAATTGTCGGGCACGGCAGCGGCAGTTTGTGTATTCATCATCGTTTCCGATTCATGGGACGGAGAGAAAGAGCGAGGGCTCACGCCCCCACTCCTTCCTCCTGGCGTCTCATTTTTCCTTGGAGCAATCGCGCGGCGTGATGCCCTTTTCCTTGGCGTACTGCTTGGCAGAAGCCTGGAACAAGGGGTGGATCAGTGCCTTGTTGCCTTCGATCCAGTCGGATACCGGCACCCACTTGGCACCGTCCCACTGCTGGATCTTCACCTTGCCGGAACCCTCGTGGTTGTCGCAGGAGGTCTTGATCTGCGGCAGCAGGTTGGTGGCGCCGATCGCCTTCAGGCGGGCATCGGTGATATCCAGGTTTTCCAGCGCCCAGCGGGTTTGTTCGCCGTTCAGCGCCTTGCCCTTGCCGTACTTCTCCTGGCCCTTGCGGATGGCCTCGACCGACAGCACGGCGGCGGAAACACCGCGGTTGTACAGGATGGTGCCGATCTTGGACTTGTCCTGCAGGTTGCCCTTGCCGGCGCCGTACACCACCTTCTCGATGTCGGCGATGACCGGCACGTCCTTGCCGGCGACGTTCCAGGTGGCAGCCATGTAGCCCTTGGCGGCATCGCCGGCCGGCACGACGTCTTCCTCGGAACCAGTCCACCACGAACCGATCATCTTGTCACGCGGGAAACCGACCTTCTGGGCGGCCTTCAGCGCGGTCTGGTTCATCACGCCCCAGCCCCAGAACACGACGTAATCCGGTTTCTCCTGGCGGATCTTCAGCCACTGGGCGCCCTGTTCGTTGCCGGGGTGGGCGACTGGAATCTGCACCAGCTGGAACTTGTTCAGCGAGGCCTCGGCTTCCATGGCGATGATGGCTTCCTTGCCGTAAGCGGAGTCGTGGTACAGGTAAACGATCTTCTTGCCAGCCAGGTTGCCGCCGTTCTTGTCCTTGATGAACTTGACGATGGCCGAGGCCTGCATCTGGTAGGTGGTGACCAGCGGGAAGGCGTAGGGGAAGACCGAGCCGTCAACCGCGTCGGTACGGCCGTAGCCCATCATGGCCAGCGGCAGCTTGTCCTGCGCCGACTTGTCGATCAGGGCGTAGGAGATGCCGGTGGACATGGTGTGGATCGGGCCAGCCGACTTGGCCGCCTTGCCCTTCAGGCGCTCGTAGCACTCGACGCCCTTGGCATTGTTGTATTCGGTTTCGCACTCTTCGTGGGTCAGGGTAACGCCGTTGACGCCCTTCTCCTTGAGGTTCACGTAGGTCAGGTAGTCGATGAAGCCGCCGTAGAAGGACTGGCCGTTGGCACCGTAGGGGCCGACGCGGTAGCCCGGGATCGGGAAGAACTGCTCTTCGGCAGCGACTGCGCCTTGAGACAGCATGGCCAGGGACAGCGCGACGACGCTCAGGGCGGGTTTGATGCTTTTAATCATGGTTTTG
>JAEUOE010000144.1 GCA_016790885.1 Dechloromonas sp.
AGGAAGACGGCGACCAGGCCGCGGATGACCAGCGAGGCGCCGATGGTGATGATGATCAGGGTCACCGTCTCGGCACCCTTGACCGGCTCGATGGCCAGCTTCTCGATCAGCACGCCGACGATGGCCGGCACGATGATGGCGAGCATCAGGGCGACCGGCAGCGGCAGGCCGGCCTGGGTGAACAGCACGGCGAGCATGCCGCCGAGCATGATGAATTCACCCTGCGCGAAGTTGATGACGTTGCTGGCGTTGTAGATCAGCGTGAAGCCGAGCGCCGCCAGCGCGTAGGTGGCGCCGACGGTGACGCCGGAAAAGAGGAACTGCAGGAACTGGGCTAGCATGCCGCGCTCCTTCTCTGTGGGTGCTGGGAGTTCATCTTGTCTCCTTGATTATCTGTGGGGGGGCGAATCAGAGCGGCAGCAGGTGGTCGGCGTCGGCGACCACCGGTTGCTGCTGGGCGAAGAAGCCTTCGGTATGGATCAGTTCGTCCTGCGCGCCCTGGGCCTTGGCGGCGGCGACGCAGCTATCGATGAACTCCGGGCTGCCGGCGACGAAGAGGGTGTGCTTCGACAAGTCCTTGAACAGCTGCGGCAACACGACATCGACGCGCCCCTTGTGGAAGCCCTCGGCTTCTTCGCGGGTCAGCGTGATCTTGTAGTCGAAGTTGCGGTGCTTGGTGCGCCACCAGGCCATCATGCCCAGGCTATACACGTCTTCCCTGGTACGGGCCGAGAAGAGCATGGTCACCGGCTTCTTGAAGCCGCGGCGCAAGGCAGCCTCGGCCAGGGCGAGCACGGGGGCGAGGCCGGTGCCGGCGGCGATGCACAGCACCGGGGTGTCCACCGACGGGTCACCGATGAAGGTGCCGTAGGCGCCGGAAATCTTGACGCTTTCGCCGACCGCCAGCTGGTCGTGGATCCAGTTGCTGGTCACGCCGCCCTCGGCGCGGGCGACTTGCAGCACCAGTTCGCCGTCCGGGCGCGGGGCGTTGGAAATGGAATAGGCGCGGGCCGGAATGTCGGCGCGCGGGTTGCCGATGGTGACGTACTGGCCAGGCCAGTAGCGGATCGGCTGGCCGACCGGGCGCAGGCGCAGCTCGACGACGCGGGCGGCGATGGTCTTCTTGTCGGTGACCACGAACAGCGCGTCTTCGCGCGGCGGGAAGAGCTTGGGCTTGGCATCCTCGGTGCCCCACTCGATGGTGAGTTCCTCGGAAATCGGCTTGGCCATGCACATCAGGCCGTAGCCCTGCTTGCGCTCGTCTTGCGACAGGGCCATGTCGAGCACCATGCCCTGGTCGAACTGGCCTTGCGTGACCTTGACCTTGCATTCGCCGCAGGCGCCGGCGCGACAGTTGTTGGGCAGGGCGTAGCCAGCCTTTTCCAGGGCCATCAGTACCGTGTCGCCGTAGGCGCAATCGACGGACTTGCCCGAGGGTTGCATGATGATGCGAGCCATTTTGTCTCCCCCTAATGGGTGTTGGTTTCTCTGTTGCGGCAAGGCCGACGCCCTGATGGGGCGCCGGCCGGAGCAATTACTGCAGGAATTGCGGGCTCATCCGGTGTTTAGAAGACCGGGATGATGTCTTCCATGTCGATCTCGGAGACTTCCTGGCCGGTGATGCCGACTTCCGGAATGGCCGGGAACGGGATGTTGTAGCGGTCGAGCACGCCCTTCAGGTTGATCATGGCGTTCTTCCAGTTCTCCAGCTTGGCCTCGTAGGTCGGGATGCCGAAGCCGGCGCCGCGCGCCACTTCCTCGGCTTCGCGCTGGTTGGCGATGAAGTCGGACGGCAGGTCCCAGAATTCCATCGGCGGCTCGAACAGCACGGCGGACAGGAACAGGTAGCCGGCGCGGATCTGCTTGGTGACGACGGCCTTGGTGGACTCGTCGAGGCCCGGGTAGTCACGCTCCATGACGGCCATGCAGATCGCCATGTGGCGGCCTTCATCGCGGCCGATGTTCTTGAAGCCTTCCTTGAAGACGGCTTCGCGGGAGTTGTCGTACATCTGCTTGAAGATGGTGGCGGCAGCGATCTCGCCCATCAGGAAGGAGCTGAACAGGACGGCCAGGTCGTACTTGGGCACGGCCTGCTTGTAGCCGGTCCAGTAGCGGCCGCCGTTGAAATACAGCCACTGCACGTTCTTCTGCAGGCGCTTGCCGAGCTCGGTCTTCGGCGTGTAGGTCAGCGGGTCCGGGTGGCCGAGCATCTTGGTGATGGCCAGGCCGCACATGATCTCGTGGTTCTGCTCGTCGCGGGTGACGGAGAAGAAGCACTTGCGGACCGGGTCTTCCTCGTGCACTTCATAGGTCTTGATCAGCGCTTCGGCGAAGACCGGGGGGGCGGAAGCGTCGAATACCGACAGCAGGCTCCACCAGTAGGCGATCGATTCGCGCTCTTCCCAGGTGTAGCTATCAACGTCGAGGGTATCCCAGGGCAGCTTTTCCGGATCCCAGTTCTCGCGCAGCGCGGCTTCCCAGACTTCCTGCAGCTTCTTGGTCTTGCTGTTCCAGGACAGCGGATAGATGTTCGGCTGCGGCGTGGCGGGCGGAAATTCCATCTTGTCGGCAAAACGTTCCTTGTGGCTAGCCATGTCTCACTCCTTTATATGGGTTTGATGATCAATTCGGACTGCCGCCGGGTGGGCCGGTGGCGTGAGATGAATAGTGATACATCTAACCGCATCAAGTCAACATAAGTTGTATCGAATCGATAAAATAAATTTGAGGAACAAATTCTGCATTCCAAAACGCAAAAGATCAAATGATTTTTCAAGATGATCAATAAACTGATTTTTAACGATAAAATTGCAACAGGGGAACTAATTTCAATAAATGGAATCCATTGCGGTATGAATTTTTACGATACTTGTTATTGACTAACATAAAGATAGTTCGTATCGTGTGTCCGTGTTGGCGTGACCTGGTCGCGTCGCCGTCGAAGAACAAACATCGCCAAGGAGAAATCGATGTCGCACCCCCTGCTAGAGAAACACCGTGCCACGCTGGATGGCGCCCTGAATGCCATCGCCACCCGTGCTTACTGGTCGGCCTATAACGAGATGCCGAGCCCGAAGACCTATGGCGAAACGGCGGCCGAAGACGGCAAGAAGGCTTTCGAAGCGCACCTTGGCCAGCAGTTCGTGCTGGAGCAGCCGGGCCAGACCGGCTGGACGGGCGGCGAGCAGTCGCCTTACGGTATCGAGATGGGCGTGCGCTATCCGGTCTGCGACCATGAGGCGCTGATCGCCGCTGGCCAGCAGGCCATGGTCGGCTGGCAGAGGGTGGGGGCCGAAGGCCGCACCGGCATCTGCCTGGAAATCCTCGATCGCCTGAACAGGCAGAGCTTCGAGCTGGCGCACGCGGTGATGATGACTACCGGCCAGGGCTGGATGATGGCCTTCCAGGCCGGCTCGCCGCATGCCCAGGACCGTGGCCTCGAAGCCGTTGCCTACGCCTGGCGCGAACAGAGCTTCGTGCCGGCCGAAACGACCTGGGATAAGCCGCAGGGCAAGAACCCGCCGCTGGTCATGAAGAAGCACTTCGAAATCGTTGGCCAGGGCGTCGGCGTCGTCGTCGGTTGCGGCACCTTCCCGACCTGGAATACCTACCCCGGCCTGTTCGCCGCGCTGTCCACCGGCAATGCCGTGATCGTCAAGCCGCACAGCAACGCCATCCTGCCGGCCGCCATCACCGTGCGCACCATCCGCACCGTGCTCGCCGAAAACGGCATCGACCCCAACCTGGTCACCCTGTG
>JAEUOE010000035.1 GCA_016790885.1 Dechloromonas sp.
CAGTGCGTTTGCCTTAATACTTTTTGCAACCGAAGTTGCTTTCGCATCAAGACACCCACACTTATCGGTTGTCCAAGTTGTTAAAGATCAGCACTACTTTTTTCCGCCGCGCCGTCGTTTCCTCCGTCAGCAGCAGAGAAGCGAGATTATGAAGCACTCCCTCACTTCAGTCAAGCATTTCGGTGAAATTATTTTTTCATCGAAACACCCAACACTCTTTCCAGACCCAGAAACAAAAACGCTTGGTTAAACCAAGCGTTTCAGCTTGCTGGTTGCGGGGGCAGGACTTGAACCTGCGACCTTCGGGTTATGAGCCCGACGAGCTGCCAACTGCTCCACCCCGCGTCCGTCAGAGAGGCAGCATTATCCGGAGAGATGCCCCCCGCGTCAACAACAATTTAAACAACGATCGATTATTTTTTCTCAAGCCATTGAACCAGCGAGGCCCACTGTTCTACATCACGCCGATGCTTGGCACGGGGCGGGTCAAATACCGTTGCGCCGGCGGCAGCAACGTTCACATAGTTCTGAGTATTGCGCAGATAAGCGACGATTGGGATATCGAAGTGCTTGAGGAACTCCTCGAGCATGCTTGCCGCCTTTGTTCGCGGGTCGACACGCATTGCAACGATACCGACCTTGGCGCGCATACCGCGGATCTCTCCACGCACCGAGTTTAGAAAGTCCTCCGTCGCCGCCATGTCAAAGACCGAAGGCACAAGGGGAACAATGACCTTATCGACCGCGCGGAGGTAGTCAGTCAACTTATAGCCCTGCAAACCAGCTGGAGCATCGACAACAACCCAATCTGACTCGCGGGGCAAGCTTAGTGAAATCTGATTTCCGCCGTAGTAGCCGGTGATTGCTGGCAAAGATGGTTCCCGAAAAGCCATCCAACGGAGGGATGACTGCTGGCGGTCGAGATCGCACAGGGTTGTCTTTTGTCCCTTGTTGGCAAAATAGCCACACAAATTGGTAGCCAAGGTCGTTTTGCCGGCCCCCCCCTTTGGATTCGCAACCAGAACCGCCCGCATAGCAACTCCCTAGATATATTTGTGGCGAAATTATATTCGCCACCTCAACGGCGTCATAGATGCATAAAATGGCGTTTTTGGTTTAGACAAATTCACCATGGTCACAAAAGTTGCCAGCGACCGGCAGGGTATTCAATCTGTCGAGGTAGGCTTTCGTCTACTGAAAGTCCTTGCCACCACCAATCGGCCGATGATGCTTCGAGACATAGCAAAAGGCGCCGGGATGCCTGCAGCCAAGGCACACCGATATATGGTCAGCTTTTTACGTATCGGCATCGTTGAGCAGGATGCCAGCAGCGGACGCTATGATCTGGGTGCCTACGCTCTGGAACTGGGCTTATCAGGGCTCGGGCGACTCGACCCGGTACGCCTCTCCGGGCCGATACTCGAATCGCTGTGCGAGGAAATCCATGAAACAGTCGCATTGGCAGTATGGGGTACCCACGGCGCAACCATTGTACGCATCGCCGACCCCGGCGGGCCTGTTTCCATCACACTTCGCCCAGGCACCACGCTCCCTTTGTGCAACTCCGCCACCGGACGTGCATTTGCCACCTTCTATCGGTCACCTTACTTAAAAAGGATGCTTGACGAAGAATTGCGTGCCATCTCAGAAAACACCAAGACAGCTATAACCACGGTTCGCCGCCAGTTTGAGAAAACACTCCTGGAAATCCGGGAGCACGGCATCGCACGGGCTACACACAGCCTGACACCAGGCATCAACGGGTTCAGCGCCCCCGTCTATGATCACACGGGGAACATGGTGGCAGCCATTACCTCACTTGGGGCGGTTGGCGAATTTAATGTCGAATGGGGAAATCCCGCAGCCACGGCGATGCTGGCGGCTGCAAGCGCTCTATCGCATCGCTTGGGATTCAGTGCAACTGTTGACTGATTTTACTGGTGCCCCCGAACGGAATCGAACCGCTACCTGATGATTACAAATCATCAAAAACAGATGATTATCAGCGTTGATACAGATTGATGCCAGCAAACAAAAATCCTTACAACCCTTGCAAATAGGCGTTTTACGCCAATGGACAGATTGCTTTATGTTGATCTGAATTGATA
>JAEUOE010000003.1 GCA_016790885.1 Dechloromonas sp.
TCATGGCAGCGGCAGGCTCGTCCGCTCGATCACCTTGCGCAGCACGAAGCTGGTATGCACGCCGGTCACCCCGGTGATACGTGTGATCTTGTTGAGCAGCAAATCCTGGTAGCCGTCCATGTCGCGCACCACGACCTTCAACTGGTAATCCGACTGCTGGCCGGTGATGAGCAGGCATTCCAGCACTTCCGGAATGTCGGCAATGGCCGCTTCCAGATTGGCGAAGCGCTCCGGCGTGTGCTGGTCCATCGAAATGCCGATCAGCGCCATCAGCGTCAGGCCCAGTTTCTTCGCATCGAGATAGGCACGATAGCCGGCGATCAAGCCGGATTCCTCCAGCGCGCGCACCCGGCGCAGGCAGGGCGACGGCGACAGGCCGATGCGGTCGGCCAGGTCCTGATTGCTGATGCGCCCATCAGCCTGCAGGATGGCAAGGATTTGCCGGTCGTAGCGATCAATCTGCATAACATTTCTCCATAACGGCTATATACGCAATTTTATGCCACATTAGCAGCCAAACGAACATCAATACGCAAGCACCTGCCAGCTGCTTTAACCTAAACTTTCGCCATCGCTAAAGCATTCAGGAGCCGGACATGATTTCCACCCCGCACACCAAATACGCTGCCTTCCCGCCGGTCCAGCTCGCCGACCGCCAATGGCCGAGCCGTACCATCACGACACCGCCGGTGTGGATGAGCACCGATCTCCGCGACGGCAACCAGGCCCTTTTCGAGCCGATGAACGCCGACAAGAAGATGCAGATGTTCAAGATGCTCTGCGCCATCGGCTTCAAGGAAATCGAGGTCGCCTTCCCGTCGGCCTCGGAAACCGAGTTCGGTTTCGTGCGCAGCCTCATCGAAGGCGGCCACATTCCCGACGACGTTTCCATCGAAGTCCTCACCCAGGCTCGCGAGCACCTCATCCGCCGCACCTTTGAATCGCTCAAGGGAGCCAGGAAGGCCATCGTGCACGTCTATAACGCCACCTGCCCGACCTTCCGCGACACCGTGTTCAACATGAGCAAGGCCGAGGTGGTGCAGATGGCGGTCGATGCCGTCAAGCTCATCAAGGCGCAGGCCGAGGCGATGCCGGAAACCGAGATCACCCTCGAATACAGCCCGGAACTGTTCACCGCCACCGAACTCGATTTCGCCAAGGAAGTCTGCGACGCCGTGACCGAAGCCTGGGGCGCCACGCCGCAGCGCAAGGTCATCCTCAACCTCCCGACCACGGTCGAGATCGCCACGCCCAACATCTACGCCGATCAGATCGAGTGGATGCACAAGAACCTCGCCCGCCGCGACAGCGTGATTATCAGCCTCCACCCGCACAACGATCGCGGCACCGCCGTCGCCGCCGCCGAGCTCGGCCTCATGGCCGGCGCCGACCGCGTCGAGGGTTGCCTCTTCGGCAACGGCGAGCGCACCGGCAACGTCGACCTCGTCACCCTCGCCCTCAACATGTACACGCAAGGCGTCCATCCGGGCCTCGACTTCTCGGACATCAACGCCATCGCGCGCACCTTCGAACACTGCAGCCAGCTCCCGATCCACCCGCGCCACCCGTACGTCGGGGATCTC
>JAEUOE010000218.1 GCA_016790885.1 Dechloromonas sp.
GGCGTACGACGCTGCCTGCGGCAACATCTGGTCGGCGTAGAAACGGGCCGACGTGATCTTGGCGCGATAGAACGGCAGGTCGCCCTCACCCTTGTCCAGGTAGCCGGCTGCAGCCAGTGCGGACTTGGCCATCAACCAGCCACCGGTCACGGTAACAGCCAGGTGCAGGTAAGGCACGGCAGCGGTCAGCACGCCGGACAGGTTGCTGCGGACGTTGGCGGCCAGCCATTCGGTGGCGGTCGTCCAGGCCTTCAGCGCAGCGCCGAGCTTCTGGCCCATCGCCATCAGTTCCGGCTTGCCGGAAGCGCCGAGTGCCTTGGCGGTGGCATAGACCTCACCGAAAACGACCTTGGCAGTGGCGCCCTGGTCGCGCATCAGCTTGCGGAACAGCAGGTCGTTGGCCTGAATGCCGGTGGTGCCTTCGTAGATGGTGGTGATGCGGGAATCGCGCCAGTGCTGGGCGGCGCCGGTTTCCTCGATGAAGCCCATGCCGCCATGCACCTGGACGCCGAGCGAGGTGACGTCGATGGACATTTCGGTGCCGCCGCCCTTGACCAGCGGAATCATGAATTCGGCCATGAAAAGGTCACGCTTCTGCTGCTCGGCATCGGCACCGCCGACATGGACGCGGTCGAGCAGGCTGGCGGTGTAGTAGGCCATGGCGCGGCAGGCTTCGACGCGCGACTTCATCAACAGCAGCATGCGACGGACGTCCGGGTGCTTGTCGATGCTGACCAGGGCTTCACCGGTCAGCGCATCGCGGCCCTGCTTGCGATCCTTGGCATAGGCCAGGGCGCGCTGATAGGCGCGCTCGCCGAGGGCGATGCCCTGCACGCCAACGCCGAGACGGGCGGCGTTCATCATGATGAACATGTACTCCAGGCCGCGGTTCGGCTCGCCGAGCAGGTAACCGACCGCACCGCCGTTGTCGCCGTAGGCCATGACGCAGGTGGCGCTGGCGTGGATGCCGACCTTGTGCTCGATGGAGACGCAGTGGGCGTCGTTACGGGCGCCCAGCGAACCATCGGCATTGACCATGAACTTCGGCACCAGGAACATCGAGATGCCCTTCACGCCGGCCGGGGCGTCCGGCAGGCGGGCGAGGACGAGATGCACGATGTTGTCGGTCATGTCGTGGTCGCCGTAGCTGATGAAGATCTTCTGGCCAAAGACCTTGTAGCTGCCATCGGCCTGCGGCTCGGCGCGCGAGCGGATCAGGGCGAGGTCTGAGCCGGCTTGCGGCTCGGTCAGGTTCATGGTGCCGGTCCATTCGCCGGTGACCATCTTTTCCAGGTAGGTCGCCTTCAACTCGTCGCTGGCGCAGGTGAGCAGGGCTTCAACGGCACCCGAGGTGAGCAAGGGGCCGAGCGAGAAGCCGAGGTTGGCCGAGCAGACCATTTCCTGCACCGCGATGCCCAGCGCGCTGGGCAGGCCCTGGCCGCCGTATTCGGTGGGCAGCGTGATGCCGCTCCAGCCGGCTTCGCGGAAGGCGTTGTAGGCTTCCTTCCAGCCGTCCGGGGTAGTGACGCCTTCCGGCGTCCAGGTGCAACCCTGGGTGTCGCCGACGCGGTTGAGCGGGGCGAGCACTTCGCGGGTGAATTTGGCGGCTTCGTCGAGGATGGCATCGGCCATGTCCGGTGTCGCGTCGGCGTAGGCCGGAAGCTGGCTGAGTTGCTGGAAGCCGGCAATCTCATCCATCACGAAGCGCATGTCCTTGATCGGGGCGCGGTAGTCGCTCATTGCGGTGTCTCCTTGTGTCTTGTTGAAATATTCAGAACGGGTTGTTGCACAGCGCCGTCTTCGCGCTGCGGTATTCCTGCTGGAGGCGGGCGATCAGTTCGCCGGCCGGCAGCACGTCGTCGATGGTGCCGACCCCCTGCCCGGCGCCCCAGATGTCCTTCCAGGCCTTGGCATCGCGGGCGCCGCCGAAGCTCATCGCCGTCTTGTCCTTGACCGGCAGATTGGCCGGATCGAGGCCGGCAGCGACGATGCTCCTGGTCAGGTAGTTGCCATGCACGCCGGTGAAATACGGCGTATAGACCACATCCTTGGCGGCGGAATCGACAATGGCCTGCTTGTAGGCCTCGACCGCATTGGCTTCCTGGGTAGCGATGAAGCGGGTGCCGATGTAGGCGAAATCCGCCCCCATGGCCTGCGCCGCCAGGATGGCCTGGCCATTGGTGATCGAACCGGACAGCGCGATCGGGCCGTCGTAGAACTTGCGGATTTCACCGACCAGCGCGAAGGGGCTGAGAGTGCCGGCATGGCCGCCAGCCCCGGCACAGACCAGGATCAGGCCATCGACACCGGCTTCCAGCGCCTTTTCGGCATGGCGCACGCTGATCACGTCGTGGAAGACCTTGCCGCCGTAGGCATGAACGTGCGGCACGATCTGCGTCGGCGCCGACAGGCTGGTGATGATGAGGGGCACCTCATGCTTCACGCACAGCGCCATGTCGTGTTCAAGGCGCTCGTTGGACGGGTGGATGATCTGATTGACGGCGAACGGCGCGGCATTCGGGTCAGCCGCCAGCTCGGCCTTGATGCGTGTCAGCCATTCGTCGAGCAGATCCTTCGGCCGGGCGTTGAGCGCCGGGAAGGAACCGATGACACCGCCCTTGCACTGGGCAATGACCAGATCCGGGTTGGAGATGATGAACATCGGTGCGCAGATGACCGGCAGCGCGAGGTTCTGGTTCAGCGAGGCAGGAATGCCCATTTATGCTCCTTCCTTGAGAGCGCGACGGAGGATCTTGCCGACGTTGGTACGCGGCAGGTCGTCGCGGAATTCGACGTGCTTGGGAACCTTGTAGCCGGTCAGCTGGCCGCGGCAATGCTCGATCAGCATGCGTTCGTTGACCAGCGGATCCTTGCGGACGACGAAGATCTTCACGGCCTCGCCGGAATGCTCGTCGGGCACGCCGATGGCGGCCACGTCGAGAACGCCCGGATGCATGGCGACGGCCTCTTCCACCTCGTTCGGATACACATTGAAGCCGGAGACCAGGATCATGTCCTTCTTGCGGTCGACCAGGAAAACGAAGCCCTCCTTGTCGATGTAACCCATGTCGCCAGTACGCAGGAAGCGGTCGGGATAGAACACCAGTTCGGTTTCATCCGGCCGCTGCCAGTAGCCCTTCATGACCTGCGGGCCACGAATGCAGATTTCACCTACCTGCCCCTGCGGCACCTCGTGGCCGTAGTCGTCGCGAATCGACACCTCGGTCGAGGAAATCGGCAAGCCGATGGCGCCGTTGAACTCGTGCATGTCGAGCGGGTTGATGGTCGCTGCCGGCGACGTTTCGGTCAGGCCGTAAGCCTGCAGCAGCGGGGTTCCCGTCACCTTGAGCCATTTTTCGGCAACCGGCCCCTGCACCGCCATGCCGCCACCCAGCGTCACATTCATGGTCGAGAAATCGAGCTTGGCAAAATCGGGGTGGTTGAGCAGCGCATTGAACAGGGTGTTGACGCCCGTCACCACGGTAACCGGATACTTGCCCCACTCCTTGATGAAGTTCGGAATGTCGCGCGGGTTGGCAATCAGCAGGTTGCGCGCACCGATCATCAGGAAGGTCAGGCAGTTCGCCGTCAGCGCGAAGATGTGATACAGCGGCAACGCGGTGATGATGAATTCCTCACCTTCACGCACCACCGGACGAATCCAGCTATAGGCCTGCGTTACATTGGAGGCGATGTTGGCGTGGGTGAGCATGGCCCCTTTCGAAACGCCGGTCGTACCGCCGGTGTATTGCAGGAAAGCCAGGTCATCCTGCACCAAGGCAACGGGCTTGAAGCCGTTTTTCCGCCCCTGCGCCAGGGCCGCCTTGAAACTGATGGCTCCAGGCACGTGCCAGGCCGGCACCATTTTCTTGACCCGGCGCACCACGAAATTGACGATCGCCCCCTTCAGGCCACCCAGTTTTTCGCCCATCGAGGTCACCACCACATGCTTGATGGCGGTATGGGTGATCACCTGTTCGAGGGTATTGGCGAAGTTCTCGACGATCACGATGGCCGTTGCGCCGGAATCCTTGAGCTGATGCTCCAGTTCGCGCGGCGTGTAGAGCGGGTTGCAATTGACCACCACGCAGCCGGCACGCAGGGTGCCGAACAGGGCAACCGGGTATTGCAAGATGTTGGGCATCATCAGGGCGACGCGGTCGCCCTTCTTCATACCCTTGGCCTGCAGCCAGCCGGCGAATTCGGTCGCCTCGGCATCGAGCTGGCGGTAGGTGATTTCCCGCCCCATGCTGATGTAAGCCACCTTGTCGGCGAAGGTCGTGCAGGCTTTTTCGAACAGCGCGACCAGCGATGGTATGTGGTCGATGTCGATGTCTGCCGGAACACCGCTCGGGTAGCTCTTGAGCCAGATCTTTTCCATTTTTGTCTCCTCCTGAATTGCCGGCCTTAGCTGCCGAGCAGTGCCTTCTTCAGCGATGCATCGGCCGGCTTGTCGCCCAGCCATACCTTGAGCAGTGCCTTGGCAAAACCGGCACCGGCCACCTTGCCCCGAACCTCCCCGTTCTGGCTGACTGCGATGCCTTCGCCGGAGAAATCGATGCTGATCGTATCCCCTTCGCGCACCTTGCCGATAGCCTTCATGATGCCGGCCAGCTGGTCGGCCTGGGCTTGCATGTCAGACAGCTCGGCGGGCGAATGGTTGTTGCGCAAGCCTTCGTCGAGGGCGGAGTGCAGGGAATCCGCATCGAGGTCGCGCAACAGGCGGAGCACCATGCGGCGGGGCGTGGCGCTGTCGTAGATGGCCGCCGGCGTCGCTGCTTTCTGGCCCACGTACAGCGCGCCGACATAGACCTTGATGAACAGCTTGCTGCGCAGGCCGGCGCCGTTGAGCACCAGTTCGCTGTTGCCGACCTTGATGCTGTCGGCCACCCTGACACCGGCCACCTCGGCCGCATGCAGGCCGGGAACGGCCACCAGTGCGGCAATCAGCGCTGCGCGCCGGACGCTTGTCGAAGTAATCATGAGTTATCTCCTCCACCGCTTTTCTGTCGGTAGTAATTTTTTTCTGCGATATAAACCGTGCGCTCGACGACGGTATGCACGACGTCTTCGGCGTCCTTGATGTCGATCTGGAAGGTCCAGTCGACCTCATGCTGTTTGGCCAATGCCCCGCGAATGCCCGCCATCTCTTCCGGCGTCACCCGGAAATCGGCATACAGCGTGGTGTAGCCCGGCTTGCGGTAGCGGATGCTGGCCGCCTTGTCCCAGATGATGTAATCCTCGCCCAGCGCCGCCATCAGCATGGCCGGATGCGCACCGTCGGTGATGGCGAACAGCGAGCCACCGTAGAGCGAACCGACGATGTTCTTCGTCTTCCAGGTCAGCGGCAGGCGCACACGGATATGACGCAGATCGGGCGCCACATGCACGACACGCCCGCCAGTGCTGCGAAAGGCGGGATGGAGATTGAACCCCATCCGCACCAGTCGCGCCCCCCAGGGACGGGGCAGCTTGGCGAGCCAGGCCGGTTTCATATCGAGCTACCCCCCACCGCCAGGACGCAGAGGCGCAAAGATTTCGCAAAGGAAAACCAGGATTCTCTTTGCGTACCCTTTGCGCCTTCGCGCCTTTGCGGTGGATTTTTCTGGATCATCAAACCCGCTCGAAGATACCCGCAGCACCCATGCCGGTGCCGATGCACATCGACACCATGCCGTACTTGCCGCCGGTGCGCTGCATGCCATGCACGATGGTTGCCGTGCGGATGGCACCGGTTGCACCGAGCGGGTGGCCGAGGGCGATGGCGCCGCCGAGCGGGTTGATCTTGCTCGGGTCGAGGCCGAGTTCCTTGACCACGGCGAGCGACTGGGCAGCGAAGGCTTCGTTCAGTTCGATCCAGTCCAGGTCTTCCTGGCGGATGCCGGCCTGGGCCAGCGCCTTGGGGATCGCAGCGATCGGGCCGATGCCCATGATCTCCGGCGCCACCCCGCCGACGGCGAAGCTGGCGAAACGGGCGAGCGGCGTCAGGTTGTGTTCCTTGAGCACCTTTTCCGAGACCAGCATGACGGCGGCGGCACCGTCCGACATCTGCGAGGAGTTGCCGGCCGTGACCGAACCACGGGCATGGAAGACCGGGCGCAGCTTGCCCAGCTTTTCCAGCGACGCGTCGGCACGCGGGCCTTCGTCGAATTCGACACTGCGCTCGCGCACCTTGATCTGGCCGGTCCTGAGGTCGGGCAGGCTCTCGCGGATCAGGTAGGGCGAGGTTTCCGCCTTGAAATGACCGGCCGCGATGGCGGCGCAGGCTTTCTGGTTGGAGGCCAGCGCGAAGGCATCCTGCTCTTCGCGGCTGATCTGCCACTGGTTGGCAACCTTCTCGGCAGTCAGGCCCATGCCGTAGGCGATGCCGATGTTTTCATCGGTGAAGATGGCCGGGTTCATGGCCATCTTGTTGCCCATGATCTGCGGCATGATCGACATCGACTCGGTGCCGGCGGCAATCATCACGTCGGCCAGGCCGAGGCGGATCTGGTTGGCCGCATCAGCCACGGCCTGCAGGCCGGAGGAGCAGAAGCGGTTGATGGTGATACCCGGCACTGTGATCGGCAGGCCGGCCAGCAGGGCGCCGATGCGGGCGACGTTCATGCCCTGCTCGGCTTCCGGCATGGCGCAGCCGACAATCACGTCGCCGATGCGCGCCGGGTCGATGCCCGGCACCTGGGCGACGACCGACTTGATGGCGTGGGCCAGCATGTCGTCCGGGCGAACGTTGCGGAACATCCCGCCCTTCTTGGCCACCGGCAGGCGGGTGGCGGCGACGATGTAGGCTTCTTGAATCTGTTTGCTCATTTGGTTTGTCTCCTTGACCCGATTAATTGCGCAACGGCTTGCCGGTTTCCAGCATGTGCTTGATGCGGGCCTGGGTCAGCGGGTTCTTCAGCAGTTCGACGAACAGGCGACGTTCGACGGTGATCAGCCATTCCTCGTCCACCACGCTGCCGGTTTCGACCTCGCCACCGCACAGGGCGACGGCAGCCGAGCGGGCGACCACGTAGTCGTGCGCCGAGATCATGCCGCCCTCCTTCATGTTCACCAGCATCATCTCCAGCGTGGCGATGCCGTTCTTGCCGGCGACGATCACGCCGCGCGCCATCGGCGGCGGGGCATAGCCGGCGTCGGCCATGGCCCGCGCTTCCTTGATGGCGACCCAGAGCAGTTCGTTGGCATTGAACAGGATGGTGTCCGACGGCTTGGCGAAACCCATGTCGATGGCCTCGACCGCGCTCTTGGCCACCTTGGCCATGGCGATGGTCTGGAACACCGGCTGCAGGAAGTTGAATACCTCGCCCGGCGTCGCCGACTGGGCGGCCCACTCGGCAGCACGCACGGCGAATTCCTTGCAACCGCCGCCGGCCGGGATCAGGCCGACACCGGCCTCAACCAGGCCGACGTAGCTTTCCAGCGCCATGACGCGCTTGCCGGCATGCATGACGAATTCGCAACCACCGCCCAGGGCCATGCCCTGCACCGCAGCGACGACCGGCACTTGGGCGTACTTGAGGGTTTGCGAAGCGCGCTGGAACTTCTCCACCGTTGCTTCCAGGATGTCGAACTGGCCGGCGGCACAGGCCTCACCGACCTGCTGCAGGTTGGCGCCGACCGCGAACGGTGCTTCGTGCCAGACCACCACGCCATCCAGCGTGCCTTCGGCCTGCTTGACGGCAGCGATCACGCCATCCAGCACCTCGTTGCCGATGGTGTGCATCTTGGACTTGACCGACAGGATGCCGATGCCGGCGTCGAGCGACGGCAAGCGCCACAGGCGGACGCCCTCGTTCTCGTAAAGCGTTTCGCCGGATTTTTCCGGGGTGGCGGCCACTTCGCCCAGCACGCGCTCGGGGAAGAGCTGGCGCTGATAGACCGGCAGCGACGAGCGCGGCACATAGGCGTTCTTGCTGGCCGAGTAGGAACCCTCGGCGGCATGCACGCCGGTACGGCCGGCTTCCAGCGCCCAGGCCGGCAGCGGCACGCTGGCCATGGTCTTGCCGGCGGCGATATCGGCGGCGACGGCTTGGGCGATGTCGCTCCAGCCGGCAGCCTGCCAGGTTTCGAACGGACCTTGCGCCCAGCCGAAGCCCCAGCGCATGGCGAGGTCGAGGTCGCGGGCATTGTCGGCGACGCTTTCCAGTTGCACGGCGGCGTAATGGAAGATGTCGCGGAAGATGGCCCACAGGAACTGGGCTTGCGGGTGGCTGGAAGCACGCAGCGCGGCGAATTTCTCGGCCGGGTTGCGGGTTTTCAGGATGGCAGCGACTTCCTCGGCGATTTCGCCGGCCGACTTGCGGTAGTCCTGCGCCGCCAGGTCAAGCACCTGGATTTCCTTGCCCTGCTTGCGGAAGATGCCGCAACGGGTCTTCTGGCCAAGGGCACCCTTCTCGATCAGCAGCTTGAGCCAGGCCGGGGTGGTGAAATGGGCATGCCACGGGTCGTTGGGCAGCGTGTCCTGCATGGTCTTGACGACGTGGGCCAGGGTATCGAGGCCGACCACATCGGCCGTGCGATAGGTAGCGCTCTTCGGACGGCCGATCTTCGGGCCGGTCAGCGCGTCGACTTCGTCGAAACCGAGGCCAAAGGCCTGGGTGTGGTGCATGACGGCGAGAATCGAGAAGACGCCGATGCGGTTGGCGACGAAGTTCGGCGTATCGAGG
>JAEUOE010000262.1 GCA_016790885.1 Dechloromonas sp.
CCGGCGCTGCCGGTCGACACCCGCCTGGGCATGCTGGCCGGCTGGGTGCTGGCAGCCGAAGCGGCTGGCGATCGCTACGGCCTCGCCCTGCCCGGCCTCGGCCTGGCGCCGGCCAGCGGCGATGCCCACTGCCAGCGCTGCCTGGAAGCGCTGGCCCTGTTCCAGCCATGAGCACACCCGCCCGCCAGGCCCTCGACCGGCAAGCGACTCCCTGGCTCTTTGCCAGCGCGCTGGTCACCATCGCGCCGCACGTCCTGCACCAAGCCTACTGGCTGAGTGCGCTGGCCGGGCTGCTGATGTTCTGGGCAATCCGCCTGTGGTGGAAGGATGAACGCCTGCCCGGGCGCTGGGTTCTGTTCCTGCTGGTGATCGTCGGCTGCAGCGGCATCCTGATCGAATTCCGCTCCCTCTTCGGGCGCGATGCCGGGGTGGCGATGCTGGTGGTGTTCATGGCGATGAAGCTGCTCGAACTCAAATCGCAGCGCGACGCGGTGGTCGTCGTCGTGCTCGGCTATTTCCTGCTCCTCACCCATTACTTCTATTCGCAAAGCATCCCGACCGGACTCTGGCTGCTGTTTGCCCTGTGGCTGGTCACCGCCACGCTGATCCGGCTGCATGGCGGGCCGGCCAGCACCACACGGGCAAGCCTGCGCTACGCCGCCAGCCTGTGTCTCCAGGCCATCCCCTTCATGCTCGTGCTGTATCTGCTCTTCCCCCGCATCTCCGGCCCCCTGTGGGGTCTGCCCTCGGATGCCCACGCCGGGATGACCGGCTTGTCGGACACCATGTCGCCGGGCAGCATTTCCCGGCTGGCGCAGAGTGCCGACATCGCCTTCCGGGCCCGTTTCAGCACCACCCCACCAGCCAAGCAGAAGCTCTACTGGCGCGGCCCGGTCATGGAGCAATTCGACGGCACGACCTGGCGGCTGCACGACAACCGGGGAACGTCGCCACAACTGGAAACGCTGTCAGCACCGTTCCGCTACGTAATGACCCTGGAGCCCCACAACCAGCGCTGGATACTGGCCCTCGATGCGCCGGTCCAGCTGCCGGAAGGGCTCAACGCAAGCAACGTCCTGGCGGTTACGCAGCGCCTGCCGGTGACCGAGCGGCGGCGTTACGAACTGGCAGCCAGTCTCGACTACCGTTTCAACGTCGATGAAGACCCGCGTGCCCTCAGCCGCAATCTGGCCCTGCCGCCCGGCGTCAATCCGCAAGCACGTGCCCTCGCCGAGCGCTGGCGGAACAGCGACCATCGCCCGAGCGCCATCATCGGCCAGGCCCAGGCGCTGTTCGCCGCCGAGTTCACGTACACCCTGCAACCGCCGCTGCTCGGCCAGAACGGTATCGATGAATTCCTGTTCAAGACCCGACGCGGCTTCTGTGAGCACTATGCCGGGGCCTTCGTTTTCCTGATGCGGGCGGCCGGCATTCCGGCCCGTGTCGTCAGCGGCTACCAGGGGGGCGAATTCAATCCGCTCGACGGCTATCTCGTCATCCGGCAGTCCGACGCCCATGCCTGGGCCGAGGTCTGGCTGGAAGGCCAGGGCTGGGTGCGCGTCGACCCCACGGCCTCGGTATCGCCAACCCGCATCGAAACCGGCATCGCCGACGCCCTGCCCTTCGGCGAACCCTTGCCCGCCCTGGTGCAGTGGCGGGCCGACTGGCTGCGTACCCTGCGTTATCGCTGGGAAGCGGTCAATAATGCGTGGAACCAGCACATCCTCGGCTACGACCCGCAACGCCAGCGCGAACTGCTCTCCCGCCTCGGCCTGCCGGAAACCGACTGGCGCAGCCTGGCAACCGTGCTCGGCATTGCCTGCAGCCTACTTGTTGCCGCCATGACGGCATGGACGCTTTACCAGCGACCGGCCATCGACCCGGCCCGCCGGCTCTGGCTCACCGCCCTGCGCCAACTGGCGAGAAGACAGGTAGACTGCGCCCCCTGGGAAACACCGATGGCGGTGGCGCAGCGGGTGCGGGAACAACGCCCGGAGCTCGCGGAAACCTTCCAGAACGTGGTCGATGCCTATCTTCAGGCGCGCTACGGCAAATCCAACAACAACCTGAACGCCCTGCGCGAGGCCGTCGCGCGATTACGAGAATGAACTTGAACCCCAAGAATCCCCTGGCCGCCCTGCTACTGGCTTGTTGCACCGCCCTTGGCCACGCTGCCGCACCGGTCGTCAGCTTTGCCGACGACCCTGCCGTAATCGACTTTGCCCGCGACCTTGAGCAGCGTCACGGCTTCAATGCCGATACCCTGCTCGGCCAGTTCGCCGAAACCCGGCCGAACGCCAAGGTCCTGCAATTGATCAAGCCGCCGAGCTCGCCCCTGCAACGCTCGTGGGAACGCTACCGGCCGCGCTTCCTGAACGACCGCCGCATCGACGGCGGGGTGGGCTTCTGGCTGGAAAACGAGGGGCAACTGATCAAGGCCAGTGCGCTCTATGGCGTACCGCCGGAAATCATCGTCGCCATCATCGGCGTCGAAACCGAATACGGCCGCAATACCGGCGGCTTCCGCGTGCTTGAGGCGCTGGCCACGCTGGCGTTCAAGTATCCGCCGCGCGCCGAATTCTTCCGCACCGAACTGGAGCAGTTCCTGCTCCTCTCCCGCGAGAACAACCTCGACCCGCTCACCGTCAAGGGCTCGTTCGCCGGCGCCATCGGCATCCCGCAATTCATGCCCGGCAGCCAGCGCCGCTATGCCGTCGATTTCGACGGCGACCAGCGTGTCGATCTGAGCGGCAGCATCGATGATGCCATCGGCAGCGTCGCCCGTTTTCTCGAACAGCATGGCTGGCAGACCGGGCAACCGATTGCCGTTCAGGCCGCTACCAATGGCGCACCGGACCCGGCGCTGCTGCAGGCCGGCATCCGCCCCAGCCTGAAAGTCGCCGAGCTGGCCGACAAGGGCGTGCGCGCCGATACCGACCCGCAAGGCACGGTGGCCCTGATCGACCTGGTATCGCCCAACAAGGACACCGAATACTGGCTGGGCTTCGAGAATTTCTACGTCATCACCCGCTACAACCGCTCAAGCTTCTACGCGATGTCGGTTTTCCAGCTCGGCGAGGAAATCCGCAACCGCCTGTGCGCGCAGTTGCCGGCTACAGCAGGGAATCGCGCGAGATATTGCCGCGCTTGATGATCTTGCGCAGGCGCTCCAGACCCTCGATCTGAATCTGGCGGACCCGCTCGCGGGTCAGGCCGAGATCGGTGGCAATGGCGTCCAGCGTAGCCACATCGGCCCCATTGAGGCCGTAACGGCGCTCGATGACCGTGCGCTGACGCTCCGATAGCTGGCCGAGCCAGTCATCGACCAGCGAGCCAATTTCGCTGATCTGCAGCAGGGACTCCGGATCGGCGCCGCTATCGTCGGCGATGATCTCGCCAATCGTGTGGTTGGGGTCGATTTCCAGCGGTGCATCGAGCGAAGCGATATGCTCGTTGAGCGACAGGATGCGCCGCACATCGTCCTCCGTCCGGTCGATCAGCGCGGCAATGCGCTCCACCGTCGAATCCCTTTTGTCGGCCGACTCCAGATGCCGCATGGCACGCAGGACGACGTTGATTTCCTTGACGATATGCACCGGCAGGCGGATGGTCCGCGACTGGTTCATGATGCCGCGCTCGATGTTCTGGCGTATCCACCACGTGGCATAGGTCGAGAAGCGGAAACCGCGCTCCGGATCGAACTTTTCGAGGGCATGGATCAGCCCGAGATTACCTTCCTCGACCAGATCGAGCAGGGGAATGCCCCGGTTCAGGTAATGCTTGGCAATGTTCACGACCAAGCGCAGATTGTGCTCGATCATGCGCTGACGGGCGGCAAAATCGCCCTGGCGCACCAGGCGCGAGGTCGCCAACTCCTCCTCCGGCGTCAGCAGCGGCTTGGCGCCGATTTCAGTCAGGTAGAGCTGGGTGACGTCTTCGAGCAGTTCGATTTCCGGGGCGATGACTTCCGGCTCCGGCGACAACAAGGACTCCTCGGGTTGCCCCTCGAACTCCTCATCTACGTTGTCGCCGCGCGTGTTCATCGTTTCGGTAAATATCCGGCCGGATCGACCGGCTTGCCCTGTTTGCGGATTTCGAAATGCAGCTTGACCGTTTCGGAATCGGTATTGCCCATTTCGGCAATCTTCTGCCCCCGGCTGACCTGCTGCCCTTCCTTGACCAGGATCTTGCGGTTGTGGGCATAGGCCGACAAATAAGTGGCGTTGTGCTTGACGATCACCAGTTCGCCAAAGCCGCGCAGGCCGCTACCGGCATACACCACCTTGCCGTCGCCGGCCGCCAGGACCGGGTCGCCCGCCTTGCCGGCGAAATCGAGTCCCTTGTTGCCGGCATCGCTGTACGGTGCGCTGACCTTGGCGTTGCTCGGCCACATCCAGGCCACATCGTCAGGCCCTGCCGCGACGGCCGGGGTTGCCGGTGGCGTCTCGGGCTTCACTTCCGGCTTGATCTCCGCCGGCTTTGCCGCTTCAGGCGCCTTGTTCAAACGCGCATACGCTTCGTCGGAATACGGCTCCTTGCCGACGCGCGGTTCGCGCTTGAGCAAACCCGAACTGGCTTGGGGCGAAACGACCGGTTGATCCAGCGCACGTGCCTCGACCCCGGAGGTCGTGGCGATCGGCCTGGCCACCGCGCCATCGACCGGCTCGGCAGCCCCTGGCGGAATTACCCGCAAAACCTGGCCTTCCTTGATGGACGAGGGGTTGGCGATATTGTTCCAGGCCGCCACATCACGATGGTCCTGGCCATGCTCCAGCGCAATGCGATACAGGGTATCGCCACGCTTGACCGTGTAATAACCTGGCCCTGTCGGCTGCTGCGACGCCGACGACCTGGGCGCCGCGCTTCCGGCACGATCGACGGTGGGTGCCGGCTGCTGCGACATGCAACCAGCCAGCAACAGCAAAGAAGACACTACGGCGGCAAAACGAATCATTGTGTTCCTGAGAGTAGCGGGACGAAGCGCACGGCATCAAGCCGGGTTTCGACGTAGCCCTGGGGGGTATGCTCGATGAAACTAAGATACTGCTCTCCCGCCCCGACTGGCAAGACCAATCGGCCACCGGGCGCGAGCTGCTGGAGCAGCGCGGGCGGCACCTGGGCGCCGGCTGCAGCGACGATGATGCTGTCGAACGGCCCGGCCTCCGGCAGGCCGAACTGGCCGTCAGCGTGTTTCAAACGCACATTGAACTGCTGCAGGGTACGCATGTTGGCCTTGGCTTTCTCCAGCAGCGGGCCAAGGCGCTCGACGGCATAGACCTCGTTGGTCAACTGGGCCAGCACGGCCGCCTGGTAACCGCAGCCGGCACCGATCTCCAGGGTCTTGCCCAGGGTTTTGCGGCCGTTGAGCAGCAGTTCGATCATGCGGGCGACGACATAGGGCTGCGAAATGGTTTGCCCCATGCCGAGCGGCAAGGCCGTGTCTTCATAAGCCCGCGACGCCAGCGCCTCCTCGACGAAGACATGACGCGGCACAGCCGCCATGGCCTTGAGAACCGCCTCGTTGCGAATACCCTTTTCGCGTAGCCGTTCGATCATGCGCGCCCGCGTGCGCTGGGAAGTCATCCCGATTCCATGCAACACAGCGTGACTCACTTCATCCACTGCGCCACGGATGCCAACTGCCCCGTGTGCGTCAAATCGATTTGCAGGGGGGTGATCGATACGCAGCCGCGCTCGATCGCATTGAAATCGGTTCCCGGCCCGGCATCCGCTGCTGCGCCGGCCGCACCGATCCAGTACAGGGTTTCGTTACGTGGCGACACCGTTTTCACCACCGGCTCCGCCTTGTGGCGCCGCCCGAGGCGAGTAACTTCCTGGCCGTTCAATTGCGAATAGGGAATATCCGGCACATTCACATTCAACAATATCGGATCCCAAACAGGTTGCCGGGAAAAACGCTCGACCAATTCGCGGGCCACCCTGCCGGCCGTGGCAAAGTTCTTTCCCTCGAAACTGGTCAGCGAAACCGCAATCGATGGAATGCCCAGCAAATAACCTTCGGTCGCTGCAGCCACCGTACCCGAATAAATGGTGTCGTCACCCATATTGGCGCCGAGATTAACCCCCGAAACAATAATATCGGGCAGAGTATCGAGCATTCCGGTCACTGCCAGATGAACGCAATCGGTTGGCGTTCCATTGACATAATGAAATCCGTTCGCCGCCTTCTTTAAAAACAAGGGGCGATCGAGCGTCAGCGAATTGCTGGCGCCACTGCGATTCTGCTCGGGAGCAACGACGACCACGTCGCCAACTTCGCACAAGGCCTCGGCAAGGGCAGCCAGCCCCGGGGCAAAATAACCGTCGTCGTTACTGAGCAGAATACGCATTTTTTAAACCAATAGACTTTCCATCGTTTTACCATCGGCCAGCCAGGCCTCTACCCATTTAGGCTTGCGGCCACGGCCGGTCCATTCCAGATCGGTATTATCGGGATGGCGATATTTGACTTTAACCTTGCCGCCTGCCGCCTTGGGTTTGGCTTCCCTGACGGCCAGCAAATCCTCGATGGCATAGCCACGGGATTTGGCAAAGGCGCGCAATTCGTTCAGGGCATTTACCTTTTCCTCGGCTTCGCGACGCTTGATTTCAACCGGAATTTGCTGCTGCAAGTCACGCAACTGCGAAATCGACATAGTGGACAAATCCATGATTACCTCCTTGATTTAAATACGTGGCGATAATTTAATTTGTCTCAATCCATTTATCAACGAATAAAAATAAAAAACCGGCCAAAGCCAGTTCATTATTTTGTTCGAGGCAGCGGGATTCAAGCTCACCCAGCGCGGCCAGAGCCCATCCCGGCGCGTCGTGCATTGTACCCGCTCACCAGCGGTTTTTGGTGCTCGCCGCCCTGCCGCGACAGCGCCCGGGGCAACGCCCGGAGACCGCGCCATCCTCTCGCGGGTGTGCTAAATTGCCTTGTGCAGTCGAGCTTTCGATACCTGCATGTCGGCCAGCCAGCCACACGCCAGCCAGCCCTTGTCCATTTTTAGATGTTGAAACAACTTGGGCGTTGATCGCCCGCCCTGTTCCGAATCGTCTGCCACACCATGACGACAATCGGCAGATTTCTGCATATCAACGGCGCACACCGCGGCGCCCCTAAAAGGAGAAAACCATGGCAAGCAAAAAAACCAGGACGCCCGCAATTGATATCGGCATCACCGATCTGGAGCGCAAGAAAATTGCAGATGGCTTGTCGGCCTTGCTGGCTGACAGCTACACCCTTTACCTGATGACCCACAATTTCCACTGGAACGTCACGGGCCCGCAATTCAACAGCCTGCACAACATGTTCATGGGGCAATACACCGAGCAGTGGAATGCGCTCGACGTGATCGCCGAGCGCATTCGCGCACTGGGTTTTCCCGCCCCCGGCACCTACAAGGAATTCGTCAAACTGGCGTCGATCAAGGAAGTCGAGGGCGTGCCCAAGGCCAACGACATGATCCGCCACCTGGTGACCGCCCAGGAAGCGACGGCGCGCACTGCCCGCAAGCTGTTTCCGGTGGTCGACGCCGCCAACGACCAGCCGACGGCCGATGTCCTGACCCAGCGTATCGACATCCATGAAAAGACGGCCTGGATGCTGCGCAGCCTGCTTGAAGAGTGAAATCGACACGCTGACCAGCACATAGCCGGTCGCTATCGAAAGCATCACAGCAATCAATTAGTCATACCCAACACGGCTTCCTAATATAACGACGTCACTTCCTTTTAACGTCGTACACCAGGAGAACAAAATGGCTACAGATGGAAATCAAGCAAAAACTGGCGGGCAATGCCCGGTCATGCATGGTGGCGCCACATCGGCGAGCATGACGAACCCTGCATGGTGGCCCAAGTCACTGAGCCTGGACATCCTGCACCAGCACGACAGCAAGACCAACCCGATGGGCCCCGGCTTCAATTACCGTGAAGAGCTGAAGAAGCTCGATGTCGCGGCGCTGAAGAACGATCTCAAGGCCCTGATGACCGACAGCCAGTCCTGGTGGCCGGCCGACTGGGGCCACTACGGCGGCCTGATGATCCGCATGGCCTGGCACTCGGCCGGCACCTACCGTATCGCCGATGGTCGTGGCGGCGGCGGCACCGGCAACCAGCGTTTTGCCCCGCTCAATTCGTGGCCCGACAACGCCAACCTCGACAAGGCCCGCCGCCTGCTGTGGCCGATCAAGAAGAAGTACGGCAACAAGATCAGCTGGGCCGACCTCATCATCCTTGCCGGCAACATGGCCTACGAGTCGATGGGCTTCAAGACCTTCGGCTTCGCCTTCGGCCGCGAGGACATCTGGCATCCGGAAAAGGACATTTACTGGGGTTCCGAGAAGGAATGGCTGGCCCCGACCGGCGCCGAAGGCAGCCGCTACTCCGGCGAACGCGACCTCGAAAACCCGCTCGCCGCCGTGATGATGGGCCTGATCTATGTGAATCCGGAAGGCGTGGATGGCAAGCCCGACCCGCTCAAGACGGCCAGGGACATGCGCGTCACCTTCGCCCGCATGGCGATGAACGATGAGGAAACCGTCGCCCTGACCGCCGGCGGCCACACCGTCGGCAAGGCGCACGGCAACGGCAGCGCGGCCAATCTCGGCGCGGCCCCGGAAGGCGCCGATGTCGCCGAGCAGGGCCTGGGCTGGATGAACCACAGCACCCGCAGCATCGGCCGCGACACCATGACCAGCGGCATCGAGGGGGCGTGGACCGCGCACCCGACAAAGTGGGACGGCGGTTATTTCGACATGCTGTTCAAGCACGACTGGTGG
>JAEUOE010000273.1 GCA_016790885.1 Dechloromonas sp.
CCGATGTTGTCGTGCCAGTCGACGAGCAGGGCATGGAGCTCGGCCTTGTCGGCGACCAGTTCCGGGAAGTTGGCGGCACGCGACATCAGGTAGAAGACGCCGAGGTCATGCACCAGGCCGGTGAACATTGCCTCGTCGCCGTTGATCTTGGCCAGCTTGCGGGCCAGCACGCGGCACAGCGCGGCAACGTGCGAGGTGTGTTCCCACAGGCGCTGCGAAATGTTCTCGAACGGCTGCATCTGCTTGGATTTCAGCAACTGCTCCATGGCCACGGCGAAGGACACCGTGCGTACCGCCTCCATGCCGACACGGACGATGGCGCTCTTCACGTCGGCGATCTCGCGACCGCTCGGGTTCAGCGCCACCGAGTTGGCCATGCGGATGATCTTGGCGCTCATCAGCGGCTCGGCCCCGACCAGCTTGGCCAGCTGATCGATGCTCAGGTTGGGATCCTTGAGAGCCGAACGAACCTGGAAGGTGATATCGAGGAAGGTCGGAAAGGTGATCTCGGAGCCCGACAGGTCGCGGGCGATGTCTTCGAGAACCTTGAAGGTGACGGCGTTGGTCATGCGGATACCTTTGCAGCTGTGATTCGGATGAATCACCGGGGACGCGGGCGCCCCCGGCTACCGGCCAGTCTCAGAACGGGATGTCGTCGCCAAGATCGTCGAAGGAAGGCTTCGGCTTGTTCTTCGGCGGCGCCGGTGCGTAATCGGTCGGCTCGTCGTAGCCGCCACCGCCACCACCAGCCGGCGCGCCCATGCCCTGGCGGGAGCCGAGCATCTTCATGTCGTCGCAGCGGATTTCCGTGGTGTAGCGCTCCTGGCCGTCCTTGTCGGTCCACTTGCGGGTGCGCAGGCTGCCTTCGACATAGACCTGCGAGCCCTTCTTCAGGTACTGGCTGCAAATCTCGGCCAGCTTGCCGAAAGCCGAGATGCGGACCCACTCGGTCATTTCCTTGCGTTCGCCGGTCTGCTTGTCCTTCCAGGTTTCGGTGCAGGCGATGCTGAAATTGCAGATCGCCTCGCCGCTGGCGGTGTAGCGGGATTCCGGGTCACGCCCCAGGTTGCCGATGCCGATCCATTTGTTAACCGATGCCATTGCGCGTGTCTCCTAAACAGTGGGTGCCGCGTCGGCCGCTTGGCGCCGGCGCGGGAAATTCATCGTGGTCGCCACCGCCAGCCAGATCAGGACCAGGCCGGTGCAGGCGGCAAAAACCGCATTATCGCCGAAATGCTGCGCAATATATCCGCCTGCCGCGCCGCCGATGAACAGGCCGATGGCCTGCGTCGTGTTGTACACCCCGAGGGCCGCGCCCTTGGCGGCGGGCGGCGCGGTGCGCGAGACCAGCGAGGGCAGCGTCGCTTCCAGCACATTGAAGGCGACGAAGAACAGCAGCAGCCACAGGGCCAGCACCCACAGGCTTTCGTGCAGCAGGTACAGGCCGCCCTGGACGACGACGAGCAGGCCGACCGCGGCGAGGAAGACCGGCCGCATCTTGTCCTTGCGCTCGGCGGCGATGATGGCCGGCACCATGATAGCGAAGGAAACCAGCACCGCCGGCAGATAGACCTTCCAGTGCGCGGCGGCTTCGAGGCCGCCGTGATCGACCAGAGCGTGCGGCAGCACGACGAACATGGCCATCTGCACCATGTGCAGCACGAAGATGCCGAGGTTGAGGCGCAGCAGGTCGGCATCGAAGATGACCCGGCGCAGCGGCAGTTTCTCGTGACCGTGCGGCGGCGGGGCCGGCGGCACGGCCTTGAGCAGCAGCACGATGGCGGCCAGGGCGAGCACGCCGGTCATGATGAACAGGCCGCCCATGCCGATCCAGCCGTAGAGCAGCGGCGCGCCGACCAGCGAGAGGGCGAAGACGAGGCCGATCGACGAACCGATCATGGCCATCACCTTGGTGCGGTGCTCCTCGCGCGTCAGGTCGGCGGCCAGCGCGGTGACCGCCGCCGAGATGGCGCCCGCCCCCTGCAGTACGCGGCCGACGATGATCCAGGTCATGTCCGGCGCCCAGGCGGCGACGAAGCTGCCCAGCGCGAAGATGACCAGGCCGACGACGATGACCAGCTTGCGGCCGAAATAGTCGGAGGCGATGCCGTAGGGAATCTGGAAGAAGGCCTGGGTCAGGCCGTAGGCGCCGAGCGCGAAGCCGACCAGCGCCAGGTTGTCGCCGCCGGGCAGGGTCTTCGCATAGACCGAGAACACCGGCAGGATCAGGAACAGGCCGAGCATGCGCAGGGCGAAGATGGAAGCGAGCGAAGCGCCGGCGCGGCGTTCCTCGGGGGTCATGCGGTCGGTTGGGGCGGACATTAGATTTTCGTTATGTTGCATCGCAGCGAGGGGAGAAATATTAGCAGGTTTGCTCCTTCGTCCGCAGGAAGTCCGGCCGTCGGCATCCACTGCGTTCGGATTTCCGAACGGCGCTGCGCCCCGGGGTTCGGATTTCCGATCCTGGCCGCCGCCTTGACCAAGTGAATACATCGTTAAAACAGCGACTTGCACAACCCATGCCGGCTGGCACGCCCTGTGCAAAGGAATAAGCCGTCGAGAGCCGGCGGAGCAGTCTGCCCGGCGCCGCCTGAGCCAGGCGCTCCCCACTTTGCACGACAAGGAAACACGCATGAAAATGAATCGCCTGACCACCTGGATCGGCATCGCCATGGTCCTCGGCATCGTCGTCGGCTATGCCTGCCATGCGCTGGCGCCGACGCCGGCCGCGGCCAAGGAAATCGCCGGCTACTTCGGCATCCTGACCGACATCTTCCTGCGCCTGATCAAGATGATCATTGCCCCGCTGGTCTTCGCGACGCTGGTCGCCGGCCTGGCCAACATGGGCGACTCGAAGACGGTCGGCCGCATTGGTGCCAAGGCGCTCGGCTGGTTCATCGGCGCCTCGTTCTGCTCGCTGCTCATCGGCCTGCTCTTCGCCAACCTGCTGCAACCGGGCGCCGCCCTCGGCGTGCCGCTGCCGGAATCGGCCGCCGGCCTCAACCTGAAGACCGGCGCGCTGAACCTCAAGGACTTCATCACCCACGTCTTCCCGAAGAGCATCGTGGAAGCCATGTCCGGCAACGAAATCCTGCAGATCCTCGTCTTCGCCGTCTTCTTCGGCCTGGCCCTCGGCCACCTGCACAATCAGGCCGCCCGTTCGCTGGTCAATACCATGGACGAAGTGGTGCACGTGATGCTCAGAGTCACCGACTACGTGATGCGCTTTGCTCCGTTCGGCGTCTTCGGCGCGGTTGCCGGCGCCATCACCACGCAGGGCCTGGGCATGCTGCTCGTCTTCGGCAAGTTCATGCTCAGCTTCTATATTGCGCTGGCCGTGCTGTGGGCCGTGCTCATCGGCGCCGGCTACCTGGTGCTCGGCAAGGACATCTTCCGCCTGCTCAAGCTGGTGCGCGGCCCGATGCTGGTCGGTTTCTCGACGGCGAGCAGCGAATCGGTGTACCCCAAGCTGATGGAGCAACTGGAAAAATTCGGCATCAAGACCCGCGTCACCGGCTTCGTGCTGCCGCTCGGCTACTCGTTCAACCTCGACGGCTCGATGATGTACACCACCTTCCTGGCGCTGTTCATCGCCCAGGCCTACGACATCCCGATGACGCTGACCGCCCAGGTCACCATGCTGCTGGTGCTGATGGTGTCGTCCAAGGGCATCGCCGGCGTGCCGCGCTCCTCGCTGGTCGTCGTCGCCGCCGTGCTGCCCATGTTCGGCCTGCCGGAAGCCGGCCTGTTGCTGGTGCTCGGCATCGACCACTTCCTCGACATGGGGCGCACCGTCACCAACGTGCTGGGCAACGCCATCGCCACCAGCGTCGTCGCCAAGTGGGAAAACGCCATCGACCCGGTGCCGGACGAGCTGGCCGAGGCCGACGAAGCCCTGCCGGTACCGGACGATCCGACCATCGTCGCCCAGCCGGCCTGATCCCGATTGTCTCCTCCGGGTTCGACCCAGCCCTCGGACGTCGAACCCCCTTGCTTGCCCGGTGCACTGCACCGGGCTTTTTTTCCTTATCCTGATACCCCATGATCGACTGGACCATCCTCGCCCCCGCAGCCTTCTTCGCCGGCATGGTCGATGCCGTGGTCGGCGGCGGCGGCCTGATCCAGATTCCCGTACTGCTCGGCCAGTTCCCGCAGACCGCCATCCCGACCCTGTTCGGCACCAACAAACTGTCGAGCATCGCCGGCACCGGCGCTGCCCTGTGGCGCTACACGCGCAGCGTGCGCATTCCCTGGCTGGTCGTGCTGCCCGGCACGGCCGCCGCCCTGGTCGGCGCCTGGGCCGGCGCGGCGCTGGTCGCCTGGCTGCCGCGCGAAACCATGCGCCCGCTGGTCGTCGTGCTGATGATCGCCGTGGCCCTCTACACCTTCATGCGCAAGGATTTCGGCCAGCAGGTGACGCGTGTCCTGACCGGCGCCGACCGCTGGAAGGGCGCCGCCTTCGGTGGCCTGATCGGCCTTTACGACGGCTTCTTCGGCCCGGGCACCGGCAGCTTCCTGATCTTCGGCTTCATCCGCCTGTTCGGCATGGATTTCGTGCAGGGCTCGGCCAGCGCCAAGGTCATCAACTTCGCCACCAACCTGTCGGCCATTGCCTTCTTCGCCAGCCACGGCCCGCTGTTGTGGCAGGTCGGCCTGGTCATGGCCGTCTGCAACCTGGCCGGTTCCTACGTCGGCACCCGCCTCGCCCTCAAGCATGGCGCCGGTTTCATCCGCAAGGCCTTCCTCGGTGTGGTCGTCGTGCTGATCGCCAAGCAACTGGCCGATCTCGCCAGCTGAGGGTTTGTGGAAGAGTCAAAATCCACCGCAAAGGCGCCAAGGCGCAAAGAAAACGCCAAGGAAGGCGATTTGTTTAGCTGTGCTTTCCTTGGCGTAACCTTGGCGTCTTCGCGCCTTTGCGGTGGGTGTTCCCAACATTTTGCCGACCTCTCGGCGCGGTAACATAGGCCGTCCCGCCGCCACCATCCGCCGATGCCCCGTTTCCGTTCCCTGCCGCTGCTCTTCGTCTGCCTGCTGCTGGTCGGCCTGAGCGGCTTTTCGGCCTACCGCATCGGCCAGCGCCTGGGCATTGCCGACCTGCAGGCGACCGGCCTGCACCGGCTGGACCTATACGCCACCAGCCTTGAACGCGAGATCGGCAAATACGCCTTCCTGCCCGGTACCCTGAGCCTGGCGCCGGAAGTCATCGACCTGCTGGCCAGCGGCGGCGATGGCGCCCGCGTCAATGCCTACCTGGAAAAGCTCAACGAACGGGCCGGCACGCTGTCGATCTATGTCATGGACACCCAGGGCAAGGTGCTCGCCACCAGCAACTGGCGGCGCCCGGACAGCTTCCTCGGCGAAGACCTCTCCTTCCGCCCCTACTTCCGCGAGGCGCTGGAGAACGGCAACGGGCGCTTCTTCGGCATCGGCACCACGCGCGGCGAGCCCGGCTACTACCTGGCCTCGGCGCTGACCGGCGACAACGGCACGCTGGGCGTGGCCGTCATCAAGGTCAGCCTGGAACAACTGGAAAAGTCGTGGACCACCGTCGAAGCGCCGGTGCTGGTGGCCGATGAGAACGGCGTGGTCATCCTGTCGGCGGTCAGCGGCTGGAAATTCACCACCCTGCGCCCGCTCGACGAGGCCACCCGCGCCGCCTTCGACCACACCCAGCAATACAACCGGCGCGCCCTGCAGCCGCTGGGCATCAAGCCGCTGGCCGACTACGACCATGGCGCCCGGGTCGTCCGCATCGCCGCCAGCGGGCCGGAAACGGTCTCGGTCTACCCGGTCACCGGCCGCTTCCTCGAACAGTCGCGCACCCTGCCCGGCACGCCGTGGACACTGACCGTGCTGTCGCATCTCGAACAGGTCGACAGCCTCGCCCAGAGCCGCGCGGCGCTGGCCGCCATTGCCGCTGCCTGCCTGTGCCTGCTCGGCATCATCCTCAACGAACGGCGACGCCACCTGCGCGACCGCCTGGCTGCGCGCGAAGCCCTGCAGCAGGCGCACGACGAGCTGGAACGCAAGGTCGAGGAGCGCACCGCCGACCTGTCGGCCGCCAACCGCCAGCTGCAGGACGAGATCGGCGAACGCATCCGCGCCGAGCGCACGTTGCGCGCCGCCCAGGACGAACTGGTGCAGGCCGGCAAGCTGGCGGTCATCGGCCAGCTGTCGACCGGCATCGCCCACGAGCTGAACCAGCCGCTCGCCGCGCTGCGCACCCTGTCGGCCAACGCCGAGCGCTTCCTCGAACGGGGCGACGTCGACACCACGCGCACCAACCTCGGCCGCATCGCCGACCTGGTCGACCGCATGGGCCGCATCACCGGCCAGCTGCGCAATTTCGCCCGCAAATCGAGCGGCCAGTCGGCCCCGGTCGCGTTGTGCCATGCCGTCGACAATGCCCTGGCCCTGCTCGATGCCCGCCTGCGCCGGGCCAGTGCCGAGGTAGCCCGCTCCTGCCCGGTCGATGAGCCGGTGGCGCTGTGCGACGCCAATCGCCTGGAGCAGGTACTGGTCAACCTGATCGGCAACGCGCTCGACGCCATGGCCGGCCAGCCCCGGCCATGCATCGACCTCGCCTGGGAATGCGCCGACGGCCGCGTCCGCCTGCATGTCCGCGACCATGGCCCCGGGCTCAGCGCCGAGGCGCAGGCCCACCTGTTCGAGCCCTTCTTCACGACCAAGCCGGCCGGTGACGGGCTCGGCCTCGGGCTGACCATTTCGGCCGGCATCGTCCGCGATTTCGGCGGCAGCCTGCACGGTGCCAACCACCCGGACGGCGGCGCCGTCTTCACCCTCGAACTCCCGCTCGCCCCCACGCCATGACCGACGACCTCCGTATCCTGATCATCGAAGACGACCCCGATGTTGCGCTCGGCTGCGAGCAGGCGCTGCAGCTCGAAGGCTTTACGGCGGAAGTCGCCGGCAGCGCCGAGCAGGGGCGGAAACGCCTGGGGGCCGACTTTCCCGGCATCGTGGTCAGCGACATCCGCCTGCCCGGCCGGGACGGCCTGAGCCTGCAGCGCGACCTGCACGCCCTCGACCCGGAGCTGCCGGTGGTGCTGATTACCGGCCACGGCGATGTGTCGATGGCTGTGCAGGCGATGAAGGATGGCGCCTACGACTTCCTGCAGAAACCCTTCGCGCCGGAGCAACTGGTCGACATCGCCCGCCGCGCGCTGGAAAAACGCCGGCTGGTGCTCGAAGTGCGCGCCCTGCGCCGCCAGCTCGACCAGCGCGATCGGCTCGAAGCCCGGCTGATCGGCAACTCGGCCGGCATGGCCCGCGTCCGCGGCCTGATCGGCGCCCTGGCCAACAGCGCAGCCGACGTGCTGATCCACGGCGAAACCGGCACCGGCAAGGAACTGGTCGCCCGCTGCCTGCACGACGCCAGCCCGCGCGCCCGGGGCAATTTCGTCGCCATCAACTGCGGCGGCCTGCCGGAAACGCTGTTCGACAGCGAGATCTTCGGCCACGAGGCCGGCGCCTACACCGGCGCCGGCAAGCGGCGCATCGGCAAGATCGAGCACGCCAGCGGCGGCACGCTGTTCCTCGACGAAATCGAGAGCATGCCGGTGCCGATGCAGATCAAGCTGCTGCGCGTGCTGCAGGAACGCACGCTGGAACGCCTCGGCTCGAACACGCCCATCCCCATCGACTGCCGCATCATCGCCGCGACCAAGGAAGACCTGACGGCGCTCGCCGACCAGGGCCGCTTCCGCGCCGACCTCTACTACCGGCTATCCGTCGCCACCCTGCCGCTGCCCCCGCTGCGCGAACGACGCGAGGACATCCCGCTGCTCTTCGAGCACTTCCTGCTGCAGGCCGCCGCCCGCCACGAACGCCCGGTGCCGGCGACGCCGGCCGGCCGCATCCAGCAGCTGGTCGGCTACCACTGGCCGGGCAACGTGCGCGAACTGCGCAACGTCGCCGACCGCTGCGTGCTCGGCATCGAAGCCGGCTCGCCGCCCTTCGGCCAGCCCGCCGGCGACGCGCCGCGCCCGCTGGCCGAGACCGTCGACGCCTTCGAACGCGCCCTGATCGCCGACGCCCTGCGCCGCTACGGCAGCCTGGCGCGCACCGCCGAAGCCCTGGCCATCGCCAAGACGACGCTGCACGACAAGATTCGCAAACACGGCCTGCACGGCGAATAAGCCGCCCACAAAGGCAAAGGGCAGACCGGCGATGCCGGCCTGCCCTTGTTCCATTCCCCTGCCGGGGCAACGCTTCCGGTAAGAAGCGCCTGTCCGGACCAACCGGAGCCGGGTTCGGCCACTGCATCCCGGCTGGTGGCCGGAAGCGTCGGTGCAGATCAGTTGTGACCATTAAATCGCATCCACAGCCATCTGAAAAATTCAGAATTGCGATATCACCATCTTGAAAAAAGATAGACTGACGATTCCGCATCCCTCCGCTCCGCCATGGAACTGCGCCAGCTCCGCTACTTTCTCGCCATCGCCGAACAGGGCAGCCTCTCCAAGGCCGCCGCCACGGTGTATGTCGCGCAATCCGCCCTCAGCCACCAGCTCGCGCAACTCGAGGCGGAACTCGGCCAGCCGCTGTTCCACCGCCTGCCGCGCGGCGTCGAACTGACCCCGGCCGGGCGGGCTTTCCACCCGCACGCGCTCGCCATCCTGCGCCAGGTCGAGGATGCCCGGCACAGCCTCAACCAGGCCGAGGGCGAAACCGTCGGCAAGGTCATCTTCGGCATCCCGCACAGCGTGTCGCAAGCCCTCGCCCTGCCCCTGCTCAAGGCCGTGCGCGCCGCCCTGCCCCGTGTCGAGCTGGAACTGACCGAGGAACTCACCGGCAACCTGATCCCGCAGCTGCGCACCGGCCTGATCCACCTGGCGGTTCTCTTCGGCGACGGCCAGCTCGACGAATTCCGCAGCCACCCGCTGCTCGAAGAAGCCCTGCTGCTGATCTCCCCGGCCGACGCCCCCGATGCGCCCGGCGGCCCGATCCGCCTGCGCGACGCCCTGCGCCTGCCGCTCATCCTGCCCGCCCCGCCGCACGGCGTCCGCCCCATCGTCGACGCCGCCGCCAGACA
>JAEUOE010000054.1 GCA_016790885.1 Dechloromonas sp.
ACGAAGGTCTTGCGATGATCCTCGACAAACTGTTCCAGCTGATGTCGGAAAAACACGCCTCGGATATTTTCATTTCCGCCGGCGCCCCCATCCACATCAAGATTCAGGGCAACACCATCCCGGTCAACCAGCAGGTCATGCTGCCGGACATGATCGAGAAGATCGCCTATGAGCTGATGTCGCCGGATCAGATCAAGACCTTCGAGGCCAACTGGGAGATGAACCTCTCCTTTGGCGTACCCAACGTCGGCAACTTCCGCGTCAATATCTTCCGTCAGCGCGGCTCGACCAGCATCGTGATCCGCTTCATCCTCGGCAACATCCCCGCCCTGGACGAGCTGGGCCTGCCCAACATCCTGGGCGAACTGATCATGGAGAAGCGCGGTCTGATCCTGATCGTCGGCGCCACCGGCTCGGGCAAGTCGACCACCATCGCGTCGATGCTCGATCACCGCAACGCCAACCGTTCGGGTCATATCCTGACGGTTGAAGACCCGATCGAATTCCTCTTCAAGCACAAGAAATCGATCGTCAACCAGCGTGAAATCGGCATGGATACCCAGGATTGGCAATCAGCCCTGAAGAACGCCATGCGCCAGGCGCCGGACTGCATCCTGATCGGCGAAATCCGCGACAAGGAAACCATGCAGGCGGCGATCGCCTATTCGCAGACCGGCCACCTGTGCCTGGCCACGCTGCACGCCAACAACTCGTACCACGCGCTGAACCGCATCATCAGCTTCTTCCCGGCCGAAAACCGCCCGGCACTTTTCCTCGACCTGTCCGTCGCCCTGCGCGCCATCATCTCGCAGCGCCTGGTCAAGAAACCGGATGGCCAGCGCATTCCGACCAGCGAAATCATGCTCAACACCCGCCACATCAGCGAGCTGATCGAGCGCGGCGAAGTACAGGGCATCAAGGATGCCATGGAACAAACCCTGGCCCCGGGATCGCAGACTTTCGAGCAGGACCTGTTCAAGCTCTACAGCGCCGGCGTCATCACCATCGACGAGGCCCTGGCCAATGCCGACTCGCCAACCAACCTGTCGTGGCTGATCAACAACTCCGAATTCGGCAACAGCAACGGCAAGGAAGACAAGAAATCCGATACGGCGCTTGAATTCGACAGCACCAATGAAGGCGGCACCTCGTTCAAGGAATTCACGCTCAGCCTCGCCGATCACGACGAAGAAAACTCGTAATGACTGACCACACGCTCGAACTGGCGAAACAGATCATCGCCTGTCACTCCGTCACGCCCGAAGATGGCGGATGCATGGAGATCATCGGCGCTCGCCTGAAACCGCTGGGCTTCACGCTCGAATACATCAACCGCAACGGCGTCACCAACCTGTGGGCCCGCCGTGGCACCCAGGCGCCGCTGTTCGTTTTTGCCGGCCACACCGATGTCGTTCCCACCGGCCCGCTCGACAAATGGACGTCCCCCCCCTTCGCTCCGGAAATCCGCGACGGCATGCTCTACGGGCGCGGCACGGCCGACATGAAATCCTCGCTGGCCGCGTCGGTCACGGCAGTCGAAGCCTTTCTCGCCGCTCATCCGGACTTTTCCGGCTCGCTCGGCTTCCTGCTCACCTCCGATGAAGAAGGCGATGCCACCGACGGTACCGTCGCCGTCGTCGAAGTGCTGAAAGCACGCGGCGAAAGCATCGATTTCTGCATCATCGGCGAACCGACCTCGGTCGACACCCTCGGCGACATGATCAAGAACGGTCGCCGCGGCTCGCTGTCCGGCGTGCTGACGGTGAAAGGCATCCAGTGCCATATCGCCTATCCCGAAAAAGGCCGTAACCCGATCCACGAAGCTGCTCCGGCCCTGGCCGAACTGGCCGCCACCGAATGGGATGAGGGTAACGAGTACTACCAGCCGACGAGCTGGCAGATTTCCAACATCCATGGCGGTACCGGTGCCACCAACGTCGTGCCGGGCAGCGTCGAAATCAAGTTCAATTTCCGCTTCTCGACGGCGAGTACGCCGGAAGGCCTGCAATCCCGCCTGTGCGCCGTTCTGGACAAGCACAAGCTGGATTACGACATCAAATGGACACTCGGCGCCCGCCCCTTCCTGACCGGCCGCGGCCCGCTGGCCGATGCCGCAACGGCTGCCATCCGTGAAGTCTGCGGCATCGAAACCGAACTCTCGACGACCGGCGGCACCTCCGACGGCCGCTTCATTGCCGATATCTGCAAGCAGATGCTGGAGATCGGCCCGGTCAATGCGACCAGCCACAAAATCGACGAATGCATCACGGTCGACTCCTTTCCCAAGCTCTCCGCCATTTATGGCCGCATCCTTGAACAGTTATTAGTCGGTAGTCGCTAGTTACTAGCAACCCCATCGCTAACAGCTCATGAGCAATAACTGACGACTACCCATGACTACCGCTGCCAAGACCGAACTCTTCACCGTCCGCGACTACATTCGCTACGCCGTCAGCCGCTTCAATGCCGCCGGCCTGTTTTTTGGCCACGGCAGCGACAATGCCTGGGACGAGGCGGTGTACCTGACGTTACACACGCTGAACCTGCCGCTCGACCGCCTGGAGCCTTTCCTCGACGCCCGACTGTTGCCGCACGAACGCGAGCAGCTGCTCGACATCTATACCCGCCGCTGCCAGGACCGCCTGCCGGCCGCCTATCTGACGCACGAAGCCTGGCTCGGCGAGCACCGTTTCTATGTGGACGACCGCGTCATCGTGCCGCGCTCCTTCATTGCCGAACTGCTCGACGAACAACTGGCGCCGTGGATCGACGACCCGTGGGCCATCGAATCGGCCCTCGACCTGTGCACCGGCTCCGGCTGCCTGGCTATCCTGACCGCCCTCGCCTTCCCGAATGCCGAGGTGGCCGCCGTCGACCTGTCGCCCGATGCCATCGCCGTCGCTGAACGCAACGTGGCTGACTACAGCCTCTACGACCGCATCGAGCTGATCCAGTCCGACGCCTTCCAGAATCTGGCCGGCCGCAAGTTCGACCTGATCGTTTCCAACCCGCCCTACGTCAATGCCGAATCGGTCGTCCGCCTGCCGCCGGAATACCTGCATGAACCGGAACTGGCGCTTGGCTCGGGCGACGATGGCCTCGACTTCACACGCATCATCCTGCGCGAAGCCAGGAAGCACCTGACCGACCACGGTATCCTGGTCGTCGAGATCGGCCATAACCGGGAGGCACTGGAAGCCGCCTACCCGACGCTGCCCTTCACCTGGCTCGATACCGCCGCCGGTGACGAATACGTCTTCCTGCTCCACGCCACCGACCTGCCTGCCTAAGCCAGCCGCTTGACCACGCTGTACGAACTGCCCAGCCCGTTCGAGGTCGAGACGGGCACGGTGCTGCTGCACGAACCGTCTTGGGCGCGCGCCGGCGAGTTGCGCGCCCGGTTGCTCGACGAGAGCTACCCCAAGCCCTTCGTCATCGACGACGGCAAATCGCGCTTCCTGTATTTCAATGTCCGTCTGATGCAGAGCGAGATGTCGCTCAAGGCACCGAACGACCTGGCCATCCGCTACACGCAGAAAATGATGGCCTTCCTGCTCTTCCAGCCCCGCCCGAAACGCATCGCGTTGATTGGCCTGGGCGGCGGCTCGCTGGTCAAGTTCTGCTACCACCGGATGCCCGGCACGCACATGACAGCCATCGAACTCGACCCCGAGGTTATTGCCTTCCGCGAAACCTTCCTGGTGCCGCCGGACAATGAACGCCTGCAGATCGTCAACGGCGATGGGGCCGAATACCTTGAAAATGCAGAAAAAGGCCTCGATGTACTGCTGGTCGACGCCTTCGACCGGACCGGCTTCGCCCCCGGCCTGGCCACCCGTGCATTTTTTGAGAACGCCTACGCCAAACTGGCCGGCAATGGTGTGCTGGTCATCAACCTGGCCGGCGAAAAGGAAAGTTATGCCGGCCTGATCGGCGAGGTCATGCACGTTTTCGACGATCAGGTCATCGTCATCTCGGTGCCGGACGACGGCAACCACGTCCTTTACGCCTTCAAGGAACACTACTTCGCGCCGCGCTGGCGCTGGCTGCACAACTACGCCAAGGAATTGCGCGCCAGGTTCGGCCTCGACTTCCCGGCTTTCGTACAGAAGATGGAACGCTCCAGCAAACTTGGCCTCGCCCGCCGTGAGGCCATTCGCGGCCGTTGAGGGCCTACTTTCCCTCGTCGGCCTGCGCCGCCCGTTGTGCCGCCTGCTTGGCCACCTCGTCGAGGTCACGCTGCATCTTGTCCATGGTGGCACGCCCCTGTTCCAACTCCTGTTTCTTCAAGGCGGACGAACTCGCGGCCGTACTGGCCGTCTCCACACCACAGGCGGCAAGCATGCCGAGCATCAATACCATTGCCGCGTTTTTCATACCCACTCCCTCAGCACAATTCAGCCAGGATGGCCGTCAGCAGACGCCAGCATCGCTCCACCGATGCCACCTCGACCCGCTCACCGGGCGCATGGGCGCCCCGTATGGTCGGCCCGAAGGAAACGATATCCATCTCCGGGTATTTCGCGCCGATGATCCCGCACTCCAGGCCGGCATGGATGACCTTGACCGTGGAATCGGCGCCAAAATCGCGCCGATACACCGCCTGACATGTTTTCAGCAAAGCGGAATCGGGGTTTGGCGCCCAACCGGGATAGTAGCCGCTCGTTTCCACCGACGTTCCGCTCAAGGCCCAGAGGCTCACGATTTCGTCGGCCAGCGCCCGACTGGCGCTATCGACCAGCGAGCGCACCATGAAATTGCAGGCGCCACCGGCCGGGCCCAGATCGACCATACCCAGGTTGTTGGAGGTTTCGACCACACCCGGCACCTGGCAACTCATCCGCCGCACGCCATGCGGCGCGGCATGCAGGGATCGCAACCAGACCCGCTGCTCTGCGACCGGCAGCGTCAAAGCGATTGGACAGGGCGCAACGGCCAAGTGCAAAGCATCGTCAACACCGCGATATTCGCCGCGCAAGGTTTCCTGGAACTCCGCCACCGCAACGGCAAGGCGGTCTCCAGCACCATGCGGCAAAACGAAGCTCGCCTCAGCTTCACGCGGCAGGGCATTACGCGCCGTACCGCCCCGCAATTCGGACAGATGAAGGGGAAAGGCCGCCTCCAGGCTGCGCAGCACACGAACCATCAACTTGATGGCGTTAGCCCGCTCCTCATGGATATCGACACCGGAATGACCACCCCGCAAGCCACTCAGGACCAGCCGCCATCCCTCGCCACCGCTTGCCAGCGGCTCGGCCTGGGCGCTGCGTGCAACATTCACATCCAGGCCGCCGGCGCAGCCGAGATAGAACTCGCCCCAATCCTCGGTATCGAGGTTGAGCATCAAACGACCCTGCAAAACGCCCGGGGCCAGGCCACGCGCCCCACCCATGCCGGCCTCCTCATCCACAGTCAGCAAGGCTTCGATAGGGCCGTGGACCATGGCGTCGCATTCCAGAACTGCCAGGATCAAGGCCACGCCAATGCCGTTATCCGCGCCCAGCGTCGTTTTCTCAGCAACCAGCCAGCCTTCGCGATAGTCCGGCGAAATGGGATCACGGGAGAAATCATGGGCGCTATCGGAATTCTTCTGGCACACCATGTCCAGATGGGCCTGCAGCACGACACCCGGACAATGCTCCCGGCCGGGCGTCGCCGGTTTGCGAATGACCAGATTGCCAGCAGGATCGATCTCGGCCCCCACCCCTCGCCCACCCGCCCACGTCAGCAACGCATCGCGTAACGCCGCCTCCTGCTTGGAAGCACGCGGGATTCGACACAGGGTGGCAAAATGCTTCCACACGGCCGCAGGCTGCAGGCCGGAAAACAAGGCGTCGGGCTGGTGCATAGGGCAACTCCAAAGAGAAAACCCCCGCCCACCTTGCGGCGGACGGGGGTCGAATCTTGGGGCGACATACCGGGATCGAACCGGTGACACCTGGAATCACAATCCAGTGCTCTACCGACTGAGCTAATGCCGCCGTCGAAGAAGGCGCGCATTGTACGACGCGTCTTCGCTTCTGTCTACAGGCATTTGTCGAAATAGTCGAATAAGTACGATCAAGCGCAGGCATGCCGGCAGCTGACGGGCCGTGATATTATTGTCGGCTAACTTTTTTCTCGGCTCCGTAGTCACAAGGAATACTCATGGAAGCAACCACCGCACAAGCTAACGAACTCGAACGCCGCGTCGACCTGTCCATTGCCATCGCTGACGTCGAAAAGGAAATGGAACAGCGCCTGAAGCGTATGGGCAAGAACATGAAGATGCCTGGCTTCCGCCCGGGCAAGGTGCCGTTCAGCATCGTCAAGCAGCAGTATGGCGACCAGGCTCGCCACGAAGTGCTGTCCGAGGAACTGGATCGCGTCTTCGGCGAAACGGTGACCGAAAAGAAGATGCGGGTTGCCGGTTATCCGCGCATCGAGCCGAAAACCACGGAAAGTGCCACGCACCTCGAGTTCTCCGCCATTTTCGAGGTTTATCCGGAATTCACCCCGGGTGACCTGTCGGCCGCCGAAATCGAGCGTCCGACCCTCGAAGTCAGCGCCGCCGAAGTCGACAAGACCCTCGACATCCTGCGCAAGCAGCGTGTTTCCTATGAAGACGCCGACCGTGCTGCCGCCAAGGAAGACCGCGTCGTGATCGACTTCCTCGGCAAGAAGGACGGCGTGCCCTTCCAGGGTGGCCAGGCCAGCGACTATCCGTTCGTTCTCGGCCAGGGCATGATGCTGCCCGACTTCGAAAACGCCGTCGAAGGCGCCAAGGCTGGCGAATCCAAGACGTTCGACCTGACCTTCCCGGCCGATTACCACGCCAAGGATCTGGCTGGCCAGACGGTTCAGTTCGACATTACCGTCAAGCAGGTTCAGGCTCCGAAGCTGCCGGAAGTTGACGCCGACTTCGCCAAGGGCATGGGCATCGCCGACGGCGACGTTGCCAAGATGCGTGCCGAGATCGAAGCCAACCTGAAGCGCGAAGTGAAGCGCCGCATCGAAGGCAAGATCAAGGATCAGGTCATGGAAGCCCTGCTCGCCACTAACCCGATCACCGTGCCGGTGGCCCTGGTCGACATGGAAATCCAGCGCCTGATGCAGGCTGCCCGCCAGGACATGGAACAGCGCGGCATGAAGGTCAAGGATCTGCCGATCCAGCCGGAATGGTTCGCTGATCAGGCCAAGCGCCGCGTCACCCTGGGCCTGGTCCTGGCTGAGGTGGTCAAGACCGAAAATCTGCAGGCCACCCCGGAGCAGGTGCGCGCCATGGTCGAGGAAACCGCTGCCTCCTACGAGCAACCGGAAGAAGTCATCTGCTGGTACTACGCCCAGCCGCAGCGCCTGCAGGAAGTCGAAGGCGTCGCCATCGAAAACAATGTGGTTGCCTGGGTTCTGGGCAAGGCCAAGGTTTCTGACAAGGCTGCCGTTTTTGATGAACTGATGGGTCAAAAGCAGTAATCTGGGCGCTGTCGCAAAAACGACAAACGTCTTGAACACACGCAACGAAGCAATACACAAGGGCTGACATGAATATCGACAACGCAAGCAACTGGGATCCGCAGGCACTGGGCCTCGTCCCGATGGTGGTTGAACAGAGCGGACGCGGTGAGCGCGCGTACGACATCTACTCCCGCCTGCTGAAGGAGCGTGTGATCTTTCTTGTCGGCCCGGTCAACGACGCCAGCGCCAACCTGGTCGTTGCCCAGCTGCTGTTCCTCGAAGCCGAAAACCCGGACAAGGACATCTACTTCTACATCAACTCGCCGGGTGGCTCGGTAACGGCCGGGATGTCGATCTACGACACCATGCAGTTCATCAAGCCGGATGTGTCGACCCTGTGCGTCGGCCAGGCCGCCTCGATGGGCGCCTTCCTGCTCAATGCCGGCGCCAAGGGCAAACGCTTCGCCCTGCCCAACTCGCGCGTCATGATCCACCAGCCGCTGGGCGGCTTCCAGGGCCAGGCCTCGGATATCGCCATCCACGCTAAGGAAATCCTGTCGATTCGCGATCGCCTGAACCGGATCATGGCCGAACACAGCGGTCAACCGCTGGAACGCATCGAAAAGGATACCGATCGCGACAATTTCCTGTCGGCAGCCGAAGCCGCGGAATACGGTTTGATTGACAAGGTGCTAACCCGCCGCGACGCGGCTTGACCGGAGAAACCAAGATGTCCAAAGGCGGCCAGGAAAAACTGCTCTACTGCTCCTTCTGCGGCAAGAGCCAGCACGAAGTCAAGAAGCTCATCGCCGGCCCGTCGGTGTTCATCTGTGACGAGTGCATCGCACTCTGCAACGACATCATCCGTGACGAGTTGCCGGAAGAAGCGGCCAAGGCCGGTCGCTCCGACCTGCCGACGCCGCGCGAGATCTGCTCGATCCTCGACCAGTACGTGATCGGTCAGGAGGTCGCCAAGCGTATCCTCGCCGTCGCGGTCTACAACCACTACAAGCGCCTGCGCCATATCGCCAAGAATGCCGGCGAAGTCGAACTGGCCAAGAGCAACATCCTGCTCGTCGGCCCCACCGGCTCGGGCAAGACCCTGCTGGCGCAGACACTGGCCCGCCTGCTCAACGTGCCTTTCGTCATGGCCGACGCCACGACGCTGACCGAAGCCGGTTATGTCGGCGAGGACGTCGAG
>JAEUOE010000094.1 GCA_016790885.1 Dechloromonas sp.
GATCTCGAACTGGACGGAAATGGATGTCTGGCAATACATCGAGCGCGAAGGCCTCGAACTGCCGTCGATCTACTTCGCCCACACCCGCCCGGTGGTTATCCGCCAGGGCGCCATCGTGCCGGTCAATGTGCCGCTGGTTTCCGGCGAGTTGACCAACCTGCCCAAGGCCGGCGAGGAAATCGTCGACAAGCTGGTGCGCTTCCGCACCGTCGGCGACATCTCCTGCACGGCGCCGGTCGAGTCGGATGCCGATACCGTCGAGAAGATCGTCGTCGAAACCGCCACCACCACCATCACCGAGCGCGGCGCGACGCGTCTGGACGATCAGACCAGTGAAGCCTCGATGGAACAACGCAAGAAAGAGGGTTACTTCTAATGAGCGCAAATCAAGTTGAAGATCACGGCCTGCTGCGCTTCCTGACCTGCGGCAGCGTCGACGACGGCAAGAGCACCCTGATCGGTCGCCTGCTGTTCGACACCAAGACCATCCTGGCCGATACCCTGAACGCCATCGAGAAAACCTCGCAGAAGCGTGGCATGGGCGCGGTCGACCTCTCGCTGCTCACCGACGGCCTGCAAGCCGAGCGCGAGCAAGGCATCACCATCGACGTTGCCTACCGCTACTTCTCCACCGGCACGCGCAAGTACATCATCGCCGACGCCCCGGGCCACGAGCAGTACACCCGCAACATGGTCACCGCCGCCTCCACGGCCAACCTCGCCATCATCCTGATCGATGCGCGCAAGGGCGTGCTGACGCAGACCCGCCGCCACTCCAAGCTGGCTTCGCTGGTCGGCATCCCACACCTGGTCGTCGCCATCAACAAGATGGATCTGGTCGACTACTCGCAGGCAGCCTACGAGAAGATCAAGGCCGACTACCTCGAATTTGCCGCCAAGGTCGGCATCGAGGACGTCCGCTTCCTGCCGCTCTCCGCACTGAACGGCGACATGATCGTCGACCGCGGCGAATCGCTGAACTGGTACGACGGCCCGACCCTGCTGGAAATCCTCGAAGCCGCGCCGGCCGCCCACACCGAGCACGACGAGCCCTTCCGCTTCCCGGTGCAGTATGTCTGCCGCCCGCAGGATTCGGCCAATCCCGAGCTGCACGATTACCGCGGCTTCATGGGCCGGGTCGAATCCGGCTCGATCAAGGTCGGCGACAAGGTCACCGTGCTGCCGAACGGCCTCGAATCCACCGTCAAGGCCGTGCAACTGGGCGGCGTCGATATCGGCGAGGCTTTCACCGAGCAATCGGTGACCATCCTGCTCGCCGACGAGATCGACACCTCGCGCGGCGACATGATCGTCAAGACGGCCGAAGCCCCGGCCGCCGTCAAGGAAATCCGCGCTACCGTCTGCTGGCTGGCCGAAGCCCCGCTCGACCGCGCCCGCACCTACCTGATCCGCCACACGACGCGCGATTCGAAGGCCAAGCTGACCGGCATCGACCATCGTCTGGATGTGAATACGCTGGAAAAGGTGGCTGCCGACAAACTGGCCATGAACGACATCGCCGAGGTGACATTCAAGCTCGCCCAGCCGCTGTTCGTCGATCCCTATCTGGAAAACCGCGGTACCGGAGCCTTCATCGTCATCGATGAGAGCAACAACAACACCGTCGGTGCGGGGATGATCCTGTAAGCTGCCCTGCCAGACCCGCGCATAACGCCTCCCTTGTGGAGGCGTTTTTCTTGGGGCTGGAGCGGCAGCAGCAGCCAGCCATCGCGTTTAGCGGGAAGCCGCCCCCGCCCTGACCTCGCCCTCACCAGCCTTGCGCACGCTGCGTGCCAGGCTGAGCATGGCGGGCTTGGGTTTCAGGTTGGCCTTTTCGCAATGTTCGAGATTGACGTCGAACAGCAGGCGATTGTTCTCCAGCGCGAGCGTGATGCCGACCGACTGCAGATTGCCCTTTTCGCTGACCGTCAGGGTCGGCTGGTTGCCAAGCATGCTGCGGATCTTGGGGAGATTGACTGCCTCGCCGGCGCCGACATAGAGAATGTCGCACAGGCGGATCGGGGTCGTGGTCGTCAGGCGGGCGATGACCATACGCTGGCCGTTGATGCGCTTTTCGTCATAGCCCTGCAATGCCGCACCGACTTCTTCATCGCCCAGGATGCAGATATGAAAATTGGCGCGCCGCGACTCCGGCCATTCGAAAAGATGGGCGAAGTTGTACAGGTAGGCCGCCTTCATGTCGTGCTCGGCCACCACCTGGGCGTGCGCCGCCGGGCTGAGCCAGAACAGGAGGAGAAGAACGAGGGCGCGCATGTCCGGGCTCAGAGATCCACGTTGAGCTGGACCCAGTAGGTCCGGCCGTCCATGCGCAGGACGTCGATGCCGGTGCCCGGCGCCCAGGCGAAGGGCGACACCACCTCGTAATCGCGGTCGAACAGGTTGCGGATACTGAACGCGGCGGACAGGCCGTGCCACTTGCGTTCGGTGGACAGGGTCAGGCTGACCAGTCCGACGCCGCCCAGGCGCCGCCGCTCGGTGGTCAGGCGCGAGCCCAGGTATTGCGCTTCAAGACCGGCCCGCAGCCAGTCACCCGGCAAGGGCGAGGTAAGCTGGAACTTGCCGAGCAGATTGGGGGAGTTGATGGCATCCAGCCCGCTGGTATCGCGCGAGTTTTGCCAGGCCGCGCTGGTCTTCCCACGCACGCCGTTGTCCCAGCGTGCCTCGAACTCCAGTTCGCCACCCCGGGCCAGGCTGCTGCCCACCGCCGCATAGTCGGCGTTGCCGCTGACGTCGACCATCTGCTTGCTGCGCCGATATTCGTACACGGTACCGGTGACGCGCATCCGCCGATCGAGGTTGTGCTGGACGACGAACTCCTTGGCCGCCACGTACTCGGGCCGCGCGCCATCCCCGTAGAAGGAGCGATCATCGGCGTTGGGCATGCGGAATGCCTCGCTGTAGGAAGCCTTCAGCGTGGTCCGGAAATCCGGCTGGTAGATCAGCGCGACGCGCGGGCTCCAGTTGCCGTCCAGGTCGCTGGCCTTGTCGTAGCGCACGCCGACATTCAGGCTCCAGCGATCATGGAAACGGTATTCGTCAGCCAGATAAACGCTGGCCGTATTGCGTGCGTAGCTTTCCTTGACACTGCTCGCGCTGTCGATCCGCCCGTCCGGATAGGCATAGTCCCGACTCAGGTACTGGCTGAAATCGTTGCGGTATTCCATGCCGAGCATGATGGAATGACTGGCGAACCACTTGCCGATGAATTTCTGATCAACGCCCCACCATTCCGCCCGATGTTTGCGCCGGGCATAGGGGGTCGGATCGTCGATGACGCGTTGGCCTTCATGGGCGTAATGGCCGAAATAAAAGCGTGAGGCCGAATACAGGTACAGGCCGAGATCGGTTTCGTAACTGGCGTTCAGGTAGCCGTTCACGTCGTCGATGGTGAATGGGGCGTTGAAGACCGAGTACTCGGTCGCCTTGATCGGCACCGTCCTTTTACGGTCGACATAACCAGCCTCGACCGCGAAGCCTTCATAGGAAAACTTGCCGAAGAAGCGCTGGTTGCGCTCGTCGTCGATACCGTTTGCCCAGCCGTGATTGTTGGCCGGCGTGTCGTAGGCCGGGAAGTAGAGATTCTGCCCCTGAGCAGCCAACGCCGAGGCAGACAGCAGCAGGTCGGCGCCGTTGGCGAAACGCTTGCCGAAGGTGGCGCGCTGGCGATAGGTATCGTGGCTGCCGGCTTCGGCGGAGAGCTGCGCGGTGTTGAAGTCGCCACCCTTGCGGGTCACGATATTGATGATGCCGAGCATGGCGTTGTTGCCATAGGTCACCGAGCCGGTGCCCGGCACGTACTCGACGCGCTCGACCAGGGCCAGGTCGAGCAGGCCGGATTCGTCGATATAGGCCTGGTTGAACAGCGTGTCCTGCGTCACGTAGCCATCGATCAGCACCATGATGCGACCGGTGTAGTCGCCCGGGGCACCGAAGCCACGCCCGCCGAGGTACTGGTAGCGCCGGTCGCTCGTGGTGTACAGGCCGCGCATGCTGTTGATCACGTCGCCGATGGTGCGATAGCCATAGGCGCGAATGTCCTCGGCGGTGACGATGGCGACAGCCGACGGCGAGTCGCTGATCTGGCGGGCGAGGGTCGAGCCGGTGACGACCTCGCGCTTGACCAGTTGCTCGAAAGGCACCGCGGCCAGGTCGCTGCCACTTTGGGCCATTGCCGCCGGCGCCGACAAGGCCAGGCACAGGGCGACACTCAGGCTCGGCAGCCGGATGCGCCGTTCATGCCGGACAGGGACTGCGCTCACCACCCACCCCCGTTGTGGTCGCTGCAGCTGTTGTTGCGGATAGGGTGACGAAGGTTCATGACAGACAGGAAAGGATTGACCCGATGACGGCAGCGTAGGGCGTTTCAGCACCACCATTGCCGTCGTCATCATGGCGAAGAGGCGAATTCTGCCAGCCTTATCGGCTGGCGTTAATCCCCACGCTCAAACAAAAGCGTTTTGCCGGCCAAGCCGCCAGCCCTGCTGCCGGGAAGCGCCATTTAGAATGTTACGATTGTCGTTCACCCGGCTTTTCAACCCGCACCTGGCGCCAAACCGGGCACCATCCACCTCCCTTTCATTCGGCCTGCCGCCCTGTCTGTACACCATGAACTCAGTCAAACGCACCCTCCTCGTCGTCGGCATCCTCACCCTCGCTGGCGGAGGGCTCTGGTACTGGAGCAGCAAGCGCGCAGCGCCTCCCCCAGCCAAGGCGGGCGGGCCGGTGCCGGTGATCGTTGCCCAGGCGCAAAGCGGGAGCATGCCGATGTTGCTCAACGTGGTCGGCCGCGCCGAAGCCTACGAGGGGGTGACCGTCAAATCACGCGTCGACGGCCAGGTGCTGGCGGTGAATTACACCGAGGGCCAGGCGGTCAGGCAGGG